>NZ_RZPL01001000.1:0-1550 GCF_004022805.1 Mesorhizobium sp. M7A.F.Ca.CA.002.04.1.1
GGATAGCCGGATCATGGACGATCTGGGTCAGGCGATAGACGGCGGCATCGAAGCCGGTGTTGTAGCCATGCACGAAGACCATGACGCGGCCGCCGCGCGCCGCGATGTCGGCGTTGAGCGCGCTGGAGAATTTCGGCTGCGTGTCGTAGCCGACGACCTCGGAAGCCATGAAATACTTGGCCGGGTCGTCCGACTTGCCGCGCGAGCGGCGCTCGATCTGGCCGGTCTTGTGAAGCCCCGGAACGGTGACGTTGACGCGGGCATAGTTCAGCGTCGCCGACCGTTCGCCGTCGAAAACCTTGTTGGGATCGTCGGATTTCTTGCGCGTCGTGGCGATGAAGATCGAGTGGTTGCCGGCGATCTCCGTCACCGGCGCGGACACCATGGCGCTGCCAAGCAATTCCTGTGTTTGCTGGCCGGCGCAGCCGGCGACGAACAAGGCCAGGACAACGGTAAAAATCTTCTTCAAAGGCACGCCTGAATTTCCAACTCCGGCCGAAAGGCCTGTCTATCCTCACGATACCTCCCGGACAGGCAGAGTGCGGCAGAACTAAGTCCTGTCGAGTCGAAATGTGATCGGCGCCCCGCTGCGGCCATCGCAGTGTTGCGCGAAAGCCAAAATGGCGGGAAACGCCTGCGTGATGTGCGCAATGAGCGGCGTCGCCGCTGGCCCTCCAATCCCCGCGGAGATAGCGATTTCATACCGCCCGATGCGAGGGGGCATGAGAATGCACCCGCAAGTAGCTGAAAATATTTCGCAAAATTTCCGCCCGGAAGGACGTAAATGATGGACGATGGCGCTGGGGAGCCGGATATGTGATAGGCGGGCTCGCGCCGCACCTGGTCATGGCGCTCAACAACCGAACGTTCGCGACCCGATTAATGATAGAGATCCGCGGACAGCATGCAACGCAAGGTGATTTTCCCCAGGGGTGGTTTCCGATGAACAGTTTCTCTTCCCGCGTTGCTGCCGCTGCCGCCGCGATCCGCCAGATCTTCCCTGAAACGCCGCTACAGGAAAACGACTATCTGTCGAAAAAGACCGGTGCGCGGGTGCTGTTGAAGCGCGAGGATCTGTCGCCGGTCCGCTCCTACAAGATCCGCGGCGCCTTCAATTTCTTCCGCAAGACACTGGCGGCCGGCAACGAGGCCGAACTGTTCGTCTGCGCGTCCGCCGGCAACCACGCGCAGGGCTTTGCTTTCGTCTGCCGCCATTTCGGCAGGCGAGGCGTCGTGTTCATGCCGGTGACGACGCCGCAGCAGAAGATCGACAAGACCAGGCTGTTCGGCGGCGATTTCATCGAGATCAGACTGGTCGGCGATTTCTTCGACGATTGCTATCGCGCTGCCCTGGAATTCACCGACAGTTCCGGCGCCCATATGGTGCCGCCTTTCGATCACAAGGACATCATCGAGGGCCAGGCAACCGTCGCCTACGAGATCGCGGACCAGATGCCGGGCGCCCGCATGCCCGATATCGTCATGCTGCCGGTCGGCGGTGGCGGACTTGCCGCGGGCGTCACCCACTATTTCGCCGATCAGGGCAGGGA
>NZ_RZPL01001001.1:0-1547 GCF_004022805.1 Mesorhizobium sp. M7A.F.Ca.CA.002.04.1.1
GCGTGAAGGCTGCGTTGATGACCGGCACCTGATCGGGGTGGATCGCCATCTTGCCGGTGAAGCCATCGCGTTCGGCCTCGGCGCACTCCGCGGCGAAGGCCGCCATGTCGCGAAAATTTGGGAAGACGGTGTCGATCGCCGCGACCTCCGCCGCACCGGCGGCGAGTATGGTCATGGTGCGAGCATGACGGAACACGTCCGTGTAGCGGCCATGCTCGTCGCGGGCGCTGCGCGCGCCGAGCGCCGCCGACAGGTCTTCCGCGCCCCAGGTGAGCCCGGCAAGCCGCGCGCTGGTCCCGGCATAGGTTGCCGCCGCCAGCACGCCTGCCGGCGTTTCGGTGATGATCGGCAGGATCTTGATCGCGCCGTCGGCCAGGCCTTTTTCGGCCTCGCGCACCCTGAGTTTTGCCGACAGGTGCTGCACATCCTGGCCGCCGTTCGACTTGGGCAGCATGATGCCGTCGGGTTTCGCCGGAACCAGCGCCGCCAGATCGTCATCCGTCAGCCCGGTCGCGAGGTCATTGACCCTGACATAGATGGCGGAAGTCGTTTGTGCCCTGCGTTCCAGGATGAAGCGCGCCGCTACGACGCGCGCCAGCGCCTTGTTGTGCGGCGCCACGGAATCCTCGAGGTCGACGATGACCACGTCGGCGCCGGCACCAAAACCCTTTTCCAGCTTCCTCTCGGAATCACCGGGGACGAACAGCAGCGAGCGCATGATCAGGCCGGCTTCTTCAGCATCATGGCTTGCCTGGTGCATTTGGCGACGAGATCGCCATGCTGGTTGTAGGCGCGATGCTCGAATTCGACGATGCCGCGATCGGGCTTCGACCTGGACTCGCGCACCGAGATGACTGTCGTTTCGACGCGAACGGTATCGCCATGGAAGACCGGATGCGGAAACACGGTTTCCTTCATGCCGAGATTGGCCACCGTGGTGCCGACGGTGATGTCATTGACCGAAATGCCGATCATCAGCCCGAGCGTGAACAGCGAATTGACCAGCGGCTTGCCCCATTCGCTCTTGGTGGCGAAATCGAAGTCGATGTGCAGCGGCTGCGGGTTCAGCGTCATCACCGAAAACAGCATGTTGTCGCTTTCGGTAACGGTCTTGCGCAGCGTGTGCTGGAAGACATGGCCGACGACGAACTCTTCGAGATAAAGTCCGGCCATTTCTCTCTCCTCAGGTGCTTGACGGTTGATAGGCGCTGCAAATCAGCCTCGCAAGCCAGTTAATGAACATGGTGAACGGTTCGTAAACCAATTCTGCCTACGGTCGTCAGTGGGGTCGGAACCTTCCGGCAAGGGGCGTAAGCAGGCGGGCATGGTTGTTGTTTCGCATTTCCTGAAATGGATCTACACGGCCAAGGTGTCGGAGCGCGCCGCGGCGGCGAGCGCTCTGGCCCGAGCCTACATCAATTCCGAATTGCCCTTCGAGGACCGCTGCGCCGCAGAGGCGGCGCTGACACTGTTGCTCGACGATGCCTCGTCAAAGGTGCGGCTGGCGATGGCCGAGGCGCTGTCGATGAGCCAACACGCGCCAATGC
>NZ_RZPL01001002.1:0-1543 GCF_004022805.1 Mesorhizobium sp. M7A.F.Ca.CA.002.04.1.1
CCTACATCATGTGCAAGGGCATGAACCGAAGCTTCATCTCGGTCATTCTCGGCGGCTTCGGTGGGGAGACGGCAGCGGCCGCCGATGACGGCATCGAACGCACGGTCAAGCAGGGTTCTGCCGACGATGCCGCCTACCTCATGATGAACGCCCAGAAAGTCATCATCGTGCCGGGCTACGGCATGGCGGTTGCCCAGGCGCAGCATGCGCTGCGCGAAATGGCCGACAAGCTCAAGGCCAATGGCGTCGACGTGAAGTACGCCATCCACCCGGTCGCCGGCCGCATGCCCGGCCACATGAACGTGCTGCTCGCCGAAGCCAATGTGCCCTACGACGAGGTGTTCGAGCTTGAGGACATCAACTCGGAGTTCGCGCAAGCCGACGTTGCCTATGTCATCGGCGCCAACGACGTCACCAACCCGTCCGCGCGCGACGACAAGTCCTCACCCATCTACGGCATGCCGATCCTCGACGTCGACAAGGCGCGCACCTGCCTGTTCGTCAAGCGCTCGCTCGGTTCCGGCTATGCCGGTATCGACAACACGCTGTTCTACAAGGACGGCACCATGATGCTGCTCGGCGACGCCAAGAAGATGACCGAAGAGATCGTCAAAGCCATGGATCACTGATCCGGGATAAGCGCCGGGACACGCCAAGAATCGCCCGGCTTCGCGCCGGGCTTTTTCTTGGCAGGCTTTCTTGGCTTGACGGCGATTTCGGCGCTACGATGACGAATTCCCGCCTCGACGGCGGGATTGTCGTCGACGGAGACGTTGGTGCCTGACCCGATCGCATCGCCGCCCGCCGGGAAAGCGCCGCGCAAGCCTGGCCAGGCGGTGGTGATCGTGCATGGCATGGGCGAACAGCGGCCGATGGATACGCTGCGAGGCTTTGTCCAGGCTGTCTGGAGCCATGACCCCAACCGCGCGCCGTTTTATGCCCATGTCGCCGATCCGGCCGACCCCGCCGGCGCGAAGATCAACCAGAGCTGGATCACTCCCGACAGCCGGACCAATTCGTACGAACTTCGCCGCATCACCACGCCCTACGATGTCGATGGCCGCCGCACCGACTTCTACGAGCTTTACTGGGCCGACATCACGCAGGGCACGACGCGAGGCCGGCTTGCCGCCTGGGTGACAAATCTGCTGTGGCGCAAGCCCACCGACATACCGCCGGACGCCCGAAAGCTCTATCTGGTCACTCTGGTTGCCGCCATCATCGTCCTGGTCGCGACGCTCGCGCTTGCGACGTCGGTTTGGCAGCAGCAGATTTCGTGGACCGTCGGCGTCCTCGTCACCATCCTGGCCTCGTTCGTCATCTGGTCGGTGGACCGTTTTGGCCTTCCCTATTTCGGCGATGTCGCGGGCTATGTGCGCGCTGAAGCGGCCACGGTAGAGAAGCGGGCGCTGATCCGCGACCGCGGCCTGAAGCTGCTGAAGCGTCTGATGATGGACGATACCTACGATCGCATCGTGCTGGTCTCGCACAGCCTCGGCTCGATGATCGCCTATGACCTGTTGCAGATCTTGTGGTCCGATTT
>NZ_RZPL01001003.1:0-1541 GCF_004022805.1 Mesorhizobium sp. M7A.F.Ca.CA.002.04.1.1
GTCTCTGACCACAGGCACCCTTGGCCGCAACAATGTGGCGGAGCGGAGCATTTTTGCCACAAAAATGCCGCTGCATTCGGCTCAATGAGACTGCCGCAGGGGGATGCGTCGGCACTTGCGGTAAGGAATTTATTAGGGTTAACGGGCTTAGGGTCCGTCGATGCGCAGTGTAGCAGCCGGGGCAGGAAACGTCCTGGCGCCAGAGAAAAGACGATATCCGTAGCCATGTTTGTCAAGCTTGCCCGCACCGGAATCCTGATCGCTGCCCTCGGCGTTGCCGGCTGCAACAATTCGTCGATGAAGGATTTTGCCCCGGAGGCCAACAAGCCGCTGCCCGACAAGATCCTCGCCGACATGAGGGCCAAGGGCATGGTCCGCACCTCGTCGGTGATGGCCCGCATCTTCAAGGAAGAAGGCAAGCTCGAGATCTGGAAGGCCAAGACCAACGGCCGCTATGACATGGTCGCCAGCTACGACATCTGCAAATGGTCGGGCAAGCTCGGGCCGAAATACACCGAAGGCGACCGCCAGGCGCCGGAAGGCTTCTACACGGTGCGCCCGGCGCAGATGAATCCGCGCTCGAACTACCATCTGTCCTTCAACATCGGCTATCCCAACGCCTATGACCGCGCCAACGGCCGCACCGGCTCCAATTTGATGGTGCACGGCGCCTGTTCGTCGTCGGGCTGCTATTCGATGACCGATGCGCAGATCGAGCAGATCTATGCCTTCGGCCGCGATGCTTTCCAGGGCGGCCAGACCGAGTTCCAGATCCAGGCGTTTCCGTTCCGCATGACCGCCGCCAACATGGCGCGCTACCGCAACGACCCGAATTACGACTTCTGGAAGATGCTCAAGGTCGGCTACGACAATTTCGAGATCACCAAGGTGCCGCCGAAGGTCGATGTCTGCGAGAAGCGTTATGTCTTCAACCAGGTAGCCGCCGACGGTCAGACATTCGATCCGACTGGCGCCTGCCCGGCGACGACGCAGCCTGATTCGCTGAAGAGCGCCTACAATTCCTACATGAGCACCTATGACGCGGCGTTCAGCGGCGCGGTCAAGGCCAGCGTGCCGGCGCCCAAGCCGACCATCGCCGGTATCAAGGAAGCCAGCATCGTCTCCGACTGGTCCAAGCGCCGCGCACGCGGCGAACGCGTACCGATCGATCCGCCGTCGCTCAACAATGACGGCTCGGTCACCGAGACGGCACGCATGGGCCGCATCGATTCGCCCGCCGGCCGCAAGATGGCGGCTCTTGATGCCGAAAAAGCTGCCAAGCAGAAGGCCGAGGAGCAGAGGCTGGCTGCCATAGAGGCGGCCAAGCAAGCCAAGGAAGCCGCCAAGGCCCAGGCTCTGGCCGAAAAGGAGGCCGAGAAGGCCGCCAAGGAGGCCCCAGTCGCCACCGCGACCATCGCGGCCCCTTCGGAAGCGGCGCCAATGGCTGAAACGCAAGCGGCGAGTGCCGACGAAAGCCGGGTGACGAAGCTGAAGAACAAGCTGCTCGGCATGTTCGGCGGTTGATATCGCCCGTGGCTGAT
>NZ_RZPL01001004.1:0-1540 GCF_004022805.1 Mesorhizobium sp. M7A.F.Ca.CA.002.04.1.1
CCTCGGCCACGATCGGTTCCATAGCCGGCGCGATCTTCGCCGCATCGCAGCGTTTCGTCAGCCCGGAAAGCTTCACGCTGCAGGAATCGGTGCTGATCGTGCTGATGATCGTGGTCGGCGGCATCGGCAACATCTTCGGCATCGTCGCCGGCGCGGCAATCCTGATCCTGCTGCCGGAGCTGCTGCGCGAATTCGCCGAATGGCGCATCCTCTTCCTCGGTCTTTTGATGATCTCGCTGATCATCGCGCGCCCGGCCGGCATCGTGCCGCGCAGCTTCGGGCCGGAGAAACTGATCCGAGGGCTTTTCGGAAAATGACGCTGGTCTTTCAGAGCCTTCGCAAGGTGTATGGCGAGGTCGTCGCCATCGACGGCGTGTCGACCGACTTCGCTCCCGGCATAATCCACGGCGTGATCGGACCGAACGGCGCCGGCAAGTCGACGCTGATCAACATGACGGCTGGTTCCTACACAGTGTCGTCGGGCTCGATCACGCTCGACGGCAAGCGTCTCGACAAACTCAAGAAATACCAGATCGCCAATTCGGGAATTGCCCGCACCTATCAGAACATCCGCCTCTTCGACCAGATGTCGGCGATCGAGAACCTTGAAGTCTGTTTCTATCCCGCCGAGGTTGCGGCCGCCTGGAGGGAAGTGATCTGGCCACCCTATGCCAACGCCCAGCGCCGGCGCCGGCGTGAGAAATGCATGGAAATCCTGCGGTTTTTTGACCTTCAGGGCTACGCCGACGTCGATGCCGGGGGCCTGCCCTATGGCCGACAACGCATGCTGGAGATCGCCCGCGCCTTGGTCGCCAATCCGCGCGTCCTGCTGCTCGACGAGCCCGCCGCCGGATTGAACCACCACGAGACGGCGGAACTGACGGCAAAACTCACCGCGTTGCGTTCGCCCGACCGGATCATGATCGTCGTCGAGCACGACATGGATCTCGTCATGACACTCTGCGACAGCATCATCGTCATGCATCATGGGAAACTGCTCTTCCGGGGCACGCCCGCCGAAGTGCAGGCAAGCACCGACGTCCAACTCGCCTATCTGGGAACCGCCAATGACATCGACGACATCCGGGCCGCTGCTCAGAATCGCCGGGCTCAGCTCGGGATACGGGCGCGTCGGCGTTCTTGAGGGCATCAGCATTGACGTCGATCCGCACGAGATCGTCGTCATCCTGGGTCCGAACGGCGCCGGCAAGACGACGCTGCTCAATTCCGTTTCCGGCGTGGCGCGGCCCACCGCAGGCAGCATCGCGTTCGAGGGCCGCGACATCACCGGGATGCGCCCCGAACAGGTCGTGCGTCTCGGCATCACCCACTGCCCGGAAGGCCGCCAGATCTTCCAGCGCCTGACGGTGGAGGAAAACTTGGTCGCGGCCCATATCGGTCGCGGCGGGAAGAGTTTCGAGGCATTGCGCGCCGAGGTGTTCGAGCTGTTTCCTGTGCTCAAGGAACGGCGCAACGGCATGGCAAGCCGCATGTCCGGCGGCCAGCAGCAGATGCTGGCGATCGGGCGCGCGCTTATGGC
>NZ_RZPL01001005.1:0-1528 GCF_004022805.1 Mesorhizobium sp. M7A.F.Ca.CA.002.04.1.1
CTATGGCCGTTCGAAAACCTTCTTCAACCCCGCCTTGAAGCGCTTGCCGTTGGCGACATAATGCGCCGCCGAGCCGCGCAACCTTGCCACGGCCGCGTCGTCCAGCACCCTGATCGCCTTGGCGGGCGAGCCGACGATCAGCGAATTGTCCGGGAATTCCTTGCCCTCGGTAACCAGCGCACCGGCGCCGACCAGGCAATTCCTGCCGATTTTCGCGCCGTTCAGCACGATGGCGCCCATGCCGATCAGGCTGTTGTCGCCGATCGTGCAGCCATGCAGCAAGGCGCGGTGGCCGATCGTGCAGCCTTCGCCGATCGTCAGCGGGAAACCGGGATCGGTGTGCATGACCGTATGTTCCTGCACGTTGGTGTCGGCACCGATGACGATGGGCTCATTGTCGCCCCGGATGACGGCGCCGAACCAGAAGCCGGCATTGCGTCCGACCCTGACGTCGCCGATCAGCGTCGCATCGGGCGCGATCCAGTTCGAGTCCGCATCGGCGAAGCTGGGCTCTGTTCCATCGATCGCATAAAGCGGCATTCCTGGTCTCCGAATCGTCTCAAGCTGGCAGCTCGGACCCTAGGAGACGGACCGACCATGAGGCAATGGCAAGCACGACGACGCCCAGCGCCAAGGTCCACGCAATTGCCGTGCAGCCGCAGGACATCAGCGCCAACGTTGAAATGCGGCGCTGACGCCGGGCATCGATGGCGTCGTTGACCAGCATGAACGGTCCCGCACAGGCCGTGGCGAGCAGCGAGCGCAAGACATGTGACGGCGACACATAGGGTTCGGTGAAGGCGACCTTGCGGCCCGACACCAGTTCCATGGCCGATCCGGCCAGCCCGCAGGCCGTCAACCCGACGGCAAAAGCAAAGAGTGTGAGTTCCAGCGGTCCCATCTTAACTTTCCGTTTACCATGAAATTGCACAGTCGTTCCATGCAGGCTGCAAGAGCCATGCCGTGCGATGTGTGCCGCCCGGGGACACTGCAGGCGGACGGGCGGCCCGAGATCCGAGGACTGAGATGAAGCAGGCAGCGCTCGCCAACGAACTCACCGTGGTCGATTCCAGGCTGATGAAGCGGGTGCTCTACGGGTTCGCGGTGCTCGCCCTGTTGTCGGTGGCGATCAGCCTTGCCGGCAAATGGTTCGGCCATTCGATCGCCATGGCCGGATACACCGACGACGCAACAGCCCACCAGGTGGTGATCGGCAACAATGTCATCACGGTCCCGGCCAATGCCATCCGTTTCGCCCAGGCCCGGCGCGACGGCATCGCCTCGCGGCTCGACCTCTATCTGCGCTATCCCCAGATGGACGGCTACAGCGAGGCCGCGCGAGATGATTTCAACCATACGGGAACAGCCAAAAGCATCGTCTTCCTGTCCTTCGAACAGCAGATGATGTCGCGTGACATGAGCGGCCGCTTCGCGCCGATCTACAGCGCGCTGATCATCCGACCCGGCACTGCCGGGCCTGGCGGCACGATGATTTATGGTTTCAACGAGAAATCAGGCTATCTGAACG
>NZ_RZPL01001006.1:0-1526 GCF_004022805.1 Mesorhizobium sp. M7A.F.Ca.CA.002.04.1.1
CGACAAAGACGAGCGCGTTCTCGCCGCCCTCGCTGGCCGGCGCGAGTGCTTCGATCAAAATATTGGAGTGGCCGGAATCGACAAGCACCGAGCCGGTCAGATTCGCGACTTCGCCCGCCGTATACCGGCGTGATGGCGCGAAGAACACCGGATCGGTCATTCCAGAAGCTATATCCAGCTAGGTCGGAACATTTCTCCCGGACCCTGAAGACCCGGGAGCATCGTTGGCCGCCGATCAGAAGCGGGTCGATATGCCGAAGTTGAATTCCTGCACGTCGTCGCGCGCTTCCTTCTTGACCGGGATCGCATAGTCGATACGAATCGGACCGAACGGCGACGCCCACATCAGACCAACGCCGACAGAGGCACGCAGCTGCATGTCCGTTGACTCCTGAGCAACGCTCGTAACCTTGCTGCCATAGAGAGTCGCCGCGTCAGCAAACACAGCTCCGCGAAGGCCGAAGCTTTCCGGAACGACTGGCAGCGGGAACTGGGCTTCAGCAGAAGCATTGAAGTAGGTCGTACCGCCGAGATGGTCACCCGTGAGAGGATCCACAGGCCCGATACCGCCATAGGCGAAGCCACGGATCATGCGGTCCGTGCTCTGGAACTGATCGAAGATACGCAGGCCGTCACTGCCATAACCCTCGACATGGCCGGCGCCGCCCGAAATAAGGCCGACAAGATCAAGCGACTCGGACAACGTCTGATAGACGCTGCCGCGTCCCGTGATCTTCACGAACTTGGCATCGCCGCCAAGACCGGCCACTTCGACGGTTGTGTTGGCATAGATACCCTCATGCGGGTTCTTCATGTCGTCGATGGTGTTGTAGACCAGCCCGAGACTGACCGACGACTTGATCCAAGGGCTCTGATCGATGCCATCAAGGATTGCAGTTGAGATATTGCAAGGGCTGCCAGGAATATAAACCCCATCGGTCAAGCAACCATCGTCAACTTTATATTTTTCCTGCGATATGTTGTACGCCAACTGGGTCGTGATGCTGTCGGTGATCGGCAGGCCGAAACGGATCGTCGCGCCCGTGGTATCGCTGTCATAGTTGTTGTTGTATTCCCGCGTCGACTTATAGATGTCGAAACCGGCGGCGATGCGCCGTCCGAGGAAATAAGGCTCGGTGAAGGACAGGCTGTAGTCGCGTGAATTCTTGCCGCCGCCCGCAGACAGCTTGATGAACTGACCGCGACCGAGGAAGTTGCGCTCGGTCACCGAGCCTTCGACCGACGGACCGGCCGTGTCGCCACCGGTCGAATAACCAGCGCCCACCGAGAACTCACCGGTCGATTTCTCAACCACGTCGACCACCAGAACGACCTGGTCGGGCTGCGAGCCAGGCACGGTCGAGATGTCGACTTTCTCAAAGTAGTTCAAGTTTTCCAGGCGCTTCTTCGCGCGCTGGATGAGCACCTGGTTGAAGGCGTCGCCTTCGCTGACGTCGAACTCCCGGCGAATGACATAGTCACGCGTGCGATCGTTGCCGCGGATCTCGATGCGCTCGATATAGGCC
>NZ_RZPL01001007.1:0-1522 GCF_004022805.1 Mesorhizobium sp. M7A.F.Ca.CA.002.04.1.1
CTGTCGACAAGCCCCGACAGAAACGCTGAGAAGAGTTTTGGCGAACGCGCCCCGCGTCCCGAACGCAGCTTTGGCGACAAGCCGCGCGGCAATTTCGGCGACAAACCGCGCGGTGGCTTCGGCGACAAGCCGCGTGGTGCTTTTGGTGGCAAGCCGGGCGGTGGCAAAAAGTCCGAGCGCGAGCAGCGGCCGATCGAGCCGCCCGGCCAGCGCAAGGCCAATGTCTGGATGGCGCCAGGCGCGCGACCGATCGGCAAGGGCAGGGCCGAAGCTGACGCCGCCAAGGCGGCTGACGCCAAGGCGCGCAAGGCCTCGTTCAAACCGACCTATGGCAAACCGGCCGGTGCAAAGCCGTTCGGCAAGCCGCGCGGCGAACGTCCGGGCGGGGCTGGCGGCGGTGAGCGTCCGCGCAACGGTCCCCGAGGCCCCAAAGCGAGATGAGAATCGTCGGCGGTGAGTTTCGCGGGCGTCCGTTGGCGACGCCGCGCTCGAGCGCCATCCGTCCGACGACCGATCGTACCCGCGAGGCGGTCTTCAACGTGCTGGCGCATCGCTTTGCCGAGCAATTGGACGGGGCACGCGTGCTCGACCTGTTCGCCGGCACCGGCGCGCTGGGACTGGAAGCGCTGTCGCGCGGTGCCTCCTACGGTGTCTTCATCGAGGAATCGGCGGAAGGCCGTGGCCTGATCCGCGACAATGTCGAGGCCTTCGGGCTCACCGGCCGCACCAAGATCTTCCGCCGCGATGCCACCGGCCTCGGCGAGGCCGGCACGCTGGCGCCGTTCGGCCTTGTCTTCGCCGACCCGCCCTATGGCAAGGGCCTTGGCGAGCGCGCCTTGCAGTCGGCCAAAGCCGGCGGCTGGCTTCGCCCCGGCGCGCTGTGCGTGGTCGAAGAGGCCGCGGTGGCGTCCTTCGAGCCAGGCCCCGGCTTTTCGGTGCTGGACGAACGCAACTATGGCGAGACCGTCATCCGCTTCATCGAGGCGGCCTGATACGCCTCGTATCCTTGGCCGGGCATCCATGGGCCGGCCTCTTTGCCGCCGCCTTTGCCGGCAACATGATCAACAAATCACTTTGCTTGTCGCCAGCACCTTGCCTATCGTCTGTCGACAGAACCGGAGCCGTTGATGACATCCAGGATTGAATGGCTGCGGGGAACGCTGTTGGCGACCTCCTTGGCTTTTGTCACGACCAGCCCAGTGCTGGCCGAGAGCCCCGTCTTGCCCAACACGGTTCCGGCCGAGTTCAAGGTCACGGATTTCCTGCTCGACAACGGCATGGAGGTGGTCGTCATTCCCGACCACCGTGCGCCGATCGTCACCCACATGGTCTGGTACAAGATCGGCAGCGCCGACGAGCCGCCCGGCAAATCCGGCATCGCGCATTTCTTCGAACATCTGATGTTCAAGGCAACGACCAACCATGCGGCCGGCGAGTTCGACCGCGCCGTCTCCGATATCGGCGGATCCAACAACGCCTTCACCTCCTATGACTACACCGCTTTCCACGAGACGGGGGCGCC
>NZ_RZPL01001008.1:0-1519 GCF_004022805.1 Mesorhizobium sp. M7A.F.Ca.CA.002.04.1.1
ACCGCAACAAGTCGACGGCGCCGACGAAGACCGATCCGAGCACCGGAACGACGACCACCAAGCGTGGCAAGGGTTCGAACCTGCTTGACGACTGAGATCCGGCGACTGGTCACATCGTGAAAAAACGGCGTCGCGCGAGCGGCGCCGTTTCTTTTTTGTTCTAGTCGTTTTTCTCGAATCGCGTATCGTCCCCCCATGACTCTCGGCTTCTTTCGCAATCTGGCAAAGCCCAAGCCCACGCCTGTCGTGGAGCGCGAATATTGCGTCGCCGGCCGCACGCTGCCGCTCAAGATCGTCGAGAGCGCCAGGGCGCGCCGAATGACGCTGCGTATCGATTCAGGCGGCCAGGGTCTGCGCATCACCGTGCCGCCAGGCCTGCGCCGCGGCGAAGTGGACAGGTTCCTCGAGCGGCATCAGGACTGGCTGGAGCAGCGACTGGCCAAGGTGCCGACGCGGCCGCAGGTGCGGCCCGGCATCAGGATCCCGGTGCGCGGCGTGCCGCACCGCATCGTCCATGAACCGTCAAAGCGCGGCACCGTCACCGTGTCGCGCGACGAACGTGGTCCGCTCTTGATCGTGCATGGCGACCGCATACATCTGCCGCGCCGCCTCGCCGATTTCCTCAAGCGCGAGGCCAAGAAGGAAATCGAGAAGCTGGTGGCCAAGCACACCGAGGCGCTTGGCAAGCGCGCCAAGGCGATCCGCTTCAAGGACACGTCAAGCCGCTGGGGGTCATGCACCTCCGAAGGCAATCTGTCCTTTTCCTGGCGCATCATGATGGCGCCGTCGCCGGTCATCAACTATCTCGTCGCGCATGAAGTGGCGCATCTCAAGGAGATGAACCACGGCCCGAAATTCTGGAAACTGTGCGAAAAGCTCTGCCCCGACACCGATCGCTGCAAGGACTGGCTGAAGCGCAATGGCGGTGCGCTGCAAGCGATCATGTTCGAGTAGATCGCTCAATCGTCGTTGGCGGCGTTCAAGTCTTCGGGCCGCAACCCCTCATCGCCATGATGCGGCCACGGCAGGAAATTGCCGTCGAACTCATCGCCGCCGAAATAGTCGAGCGCGCGGTGCGCCTCGGCGCCATTGAAGGCGGCCTTGTCGATCAGGTGCGCGATGACCTCGCGCGCCTGCGCAATCTTCTGCCTGAGTTCGGCTACGGTTCTGTCGGCCATGATCGTGCTCCCGCCTTGCGTCCTGTCCATCCATAGGTAGCGCCTTTGGCCGTGCCGGCAAACAGCATGCTTTTTCTCGACTCTTATCGCTTTTCATGCCAATTCCCGCGCCATGGCACTCGACATCAAAATCTGCGGCTTGAAGACCGACGCGGCAATGGCCGCGGCGCTGGCCGGCGGCGCCAGCCATGTCGGGTTTATCTTCTTCGCCAAAAGCCCGCGCTATGTCGAACCTGCCGAGGCTGGCCGTCTGCGCGAGGCCGCGCGCGGCAAGGCGATGGCGGTTGCCGTCACCGTCGATGCCGGCGACGCCTTCCTGGATGAAATCGTTGCCAAAATGC
>NZ_RZPL01001009.1:0-1517 GCF_004022805.1 Mesorhizobium sp. M7A.F.Ca.CA.002.04.1.1
GCCATGGGCGCCTATGAGGGCCCCGGACTGTCGCGCGCCATCGCTCACCTCCCCGGCCGGCCCTCCGATCCGCTGGCGCTGATGCTGAAATCGGGAAAGCTCGGCGGCCCCGATATCTTCACCGACGTTCTGCAAGACATGACACGGCCGAGCACTATTGCGCCGGCGATCGACACATGGCCACCGGCAAGGAGAGCATCGTGATGGAACTCGAAATCGAACGCACGAGCCTGATCACCACGACGCAGACGCTGGACGCCAGCGGGATGAATGTCGGCACCACCGGAAACATCAGCGTGCGCACGACAGGCGGCATGCTGATCACGCCGACGGGAATAGCCACAAGCGCCTTGCGGCCGGAGCAAATGGTGGCGATGCAGCTCGATGGATCCTGGGACGCTGCGTTCCGGCCGTCGAGCGAATGGGAGATGCACGCCGAAATCTACAAGGCGTTTCCCGAGGCCGGCGCCGTCGTGCATGCCCATCCCGACCATTGCGTGGCGCTGTCGTGCCTGCGTGAACCGCTGCCACTGTTCCACTACATGGTGGCGGGCTTCGGCGGCGATGATGTGCGCTGCTCGGACTATGCGCTTTTCGCGTCAAGCGAACTGGCCAAGGTTGCCGTCGTCGCGCTCAAGGACCGCACGGCTTGCCTGCTCGCCAATCATGGCATGATCGCCTTCGGCGGCGATCTCGACACGGCGCTCATCCGCACCATCAAGCTGGAAACCCTGGCGCGGCAGTACCTTTTGGCGCGCAGCGCCGGCACGCCGGTGCTCATCGAGGGCAGCGAGATCCCCGCCATTCGCGGGCGCTACAAGAATTACGGCCAGCAGAAGTAGCCGGCCGAGCAATTCCAGAAAAGGTGAAGCGGTTTCCCGGGAAAAGCGCATAGCGCTTTCCCCAGGGGATTGCCCCAAAACAAGGAACGGCTCTTCGCCCTGTTGAAGAACCATTCAGTCGACCTGCAAATGCGAGACGAAGGCCCGTCAAGCTCCATGAAGATCAGGCGGGGATCGGTTCGGCGGCCGGCGTATAGACGCCGATGGCGCCGGTGCCGATCAGCTGGTCGATGATCTCGGCGCTATAGCCGAGCACGTCGGCCAGCACGGCAGCTGTGTCCTGGCCCAGCATCGGCGGCGCGGTGAAGTCCGCGGTCAGCTGCGCGGCAAGTCCCTGCGCCGGGCGCACCATGGCGACGGAGCCGAGATGCGGATGCGGCAAGGTCTGGACGAGGCCACGCTCGCGCACATTGGGACTGTCGAAGACTTCCGGTATCGATTTTACCGTGCCGGCCGGCACGCTGGCGGCGGCACAGGTGGCCATCCAGTGGTCACGTGGCTTGGTCTTGAAGACGGCGGCTAGTTGCGGGATCAGCGCCTCACGGTTGGTGGCGCGCGCCCCTGCTTTGATGAAGCGCGAATCCCCAGCCAGATGTGGCAGATCAACGACCTTCTCGCACAGCGCCGCGAACTGGCGGTCATTGCCGACCGCCAGTTCGCGGCGCTGTGCGAGAA
>NZ_RZPL01000100.1:0-11096 GCF_004022805.1 Mesorhizobium sp. M7A.F.Ca.CA.002.04.1.1
CTGATCTACCGGCCGAAAGGCGAGGAATCGGTGTCGGACGAAATCACCGGCAAGACGTCGATGTCGCCGACTTTTTCGCTCAACCGGCAGAGCCCGATCTCGCGGGCCAAGCTGGTCGTCATCGACGAATGTTCGATGGTCGACGAGCAACTCGGCCGCGACCTGATGAGTTTCGGCACGCCGATCCTGGTGCTTGGCGACCCCGGCCAGTTGCCGCCGATCTCGGGCGGCGGCTTCTTCACCGACCACGAGCCGGATTTTCTGCTCACCGAAATCCACCGGCAGGCGCGCGACAACCCGATCCTGCGGCTGGCGCTCGATGTGCGCGAGGGCCGCGAGTTCATGCGTGGCGACTATGGCACGGCGCAGGTGATCGGCAAGGAAGACGTTACCCAGGAACTGGTGCTGAAGGCGGACCAGGTGCTGGTCGGCACCAATCGCACGCGGCGCCGCTACAATCAGCGGCTGCGCGAGCTCAAGGGCTTCAACGCCGACTATCCGCAGGCCGGCGACAAGCTCGTCTGCCTGCGCAACGATCCGGCAAAGGGCCTGCTCAACGGCTCGCTGTGGAAGGTGATGACATCGTCGCGCGAGACGGTGAAGCCCGGCATCAACCTTCTGGTGTCGCCGGAAGAGGACGATCCGGATCGCGGCGTCGCCAAGATCAAGCTGCTCAAGGCGGCGTTCGAGGATCCGGACGCCGATATCCCCTGGCAGCAGAAGAAGCGCTTCGACGATTTCGACTATGGCTACGCGCTGACCGTGCACAAGGCGCAGGGCTCACAGTGGAACGAGATCGTGCTGTTCGATGAAAGCTGGGCCTTCAAGGAAACCCGCCAGCGCTGGCTCTACACCGCCATCACGCGGGCGGCCGAGCGGCTGACGATCGTCAGGTAGGGGCGCCGGATGCTGTTGCCCCGATAGGCTGTGCGGCAAGCCATTGCCAGGCGGCAGCCTCGTCCTCCGTCCTGAAATGCCTGATTTCGATGGGTGGTGAGGACGGCAGAAAGCGTTGTGCGTCCGCTATCCAGTCCGGTTCGCCGATCGTCGCGCAACGGTCGACATGTTCCAATGCATGAATGGCGCCCTGCTTCAGGGTCTCGTCAGCGATGTCGGCCCAGTCGACGCCGTCGTGGTCGACGAGGCGCACCAGCACATCGACGCGCGGATGCAGGGCGTAGGCTGCCTCCAGCAATCCGAAAAGATTTTCACCATCGGCCGCGGAAACGTGCCCGACGACATCGATGGCGAAAAGGTCGTCACGGCTGGTCTCGATACGGCGGATTGCCGGCACCTCATCAAGAAAATTCATCGGCGCTACCTTTCCCCGCTGGTTCATCAGGCTTGGAACACCCGAAACCCCCAGTCTGTTCCCACCAAAGGCATTACTGTTCCCGTCAAAGGCATTATAGGTGGGCGCGTCTAACGATTTCCGAGGCCACCCGCATGCCTGCAAAGCTCTCCGTCAACCTCAATGCCATCGCCATGCTGCGCAACCGGCGCGACCTGCCGTGGCCAAGCGTCACCGGCCTCGGCCGCATTGCGCTGGCGGCCGGAGCGCACGGGCTGACAGTGCATCCACGCCCCGACGAGCGGCACACAAGACTCTCCGATGTGCCTGAGATCCGGTCGCTGATCGACGACGAGTTTCCGGGCGCGGAATTCAACATCGAGGGCTATCCGACCGAGGATTTCCTGCTGCTTGTGGAAAAGCATCAGCCTGAACAGGTGACCTTGGTGCCGGACGATCCGGCCCAGGCGACATCGGACCATGGCTGGAACTTCGCAACCCAGGCCGCGTTCCTCACACCAATCGTCAAGCGCCTGAAGAAGGGGGGCTTTCGCGTGTCGCTGTTTTCCGATCCGGATCCCGATTGGGTGGCGGCCGCGCGCGACACCGGCGCCGACCGCATCGAGCTCTATACAGGTCCATATGGCAGCTATCACACAGATTCCGCCAAAGCCGCCAAAGAGCTGGAAAGGCTGGGAAAAACCGCTGACGCCGCGCTTGCCGCCGGGCTGCAGGTCAATGCCGGGCACGATCTGGTGGTCGGCAACCTGCCGGCGCTGGTCAAGCGCATTCCGGCATTGGCCGAAGTGTCGATCGGACATGGGTTGACAGCCGACGCGTTGGAGTATGGCATGGCCGGTACGGTGGGTCGGTTCCTCAAGGCCTGCGGATGGTAGCGATGGGCAGCCTCGCATGGCAGGCATGGCAGCCATTACGCGACGGCACTTGATATTGCATCGCAGCAAGCGTAGAGCACCGCGCGCTTATCGGAGTGTCGTCCATGGCCCTTACCAATACTGGTAGTGAGGCAGAACCCGTCGAACAATCGAGCCATTCGGAAGTCGAACAGCACAGCACCAAGGTTCTGATGCTGGGCGCGCTCGGTGTCGTCTATGGGGATATCGGCACCAGTCCGATCTACGCCTTTCGCGAGGCGCTGGTGGCATCTTCCGGCGGACAGGTGGCCGACCGCGGTGACATCCTCGGCGTTTTGTCGCTGATCATCTGGTCGCTGACCATCATCGTCACCATCAAATACATCATGTTCGTGCTGCGGGCGAACAACCGCGGCGAGGGCGGCGTGCTGTCGCTGATGGCGCTGGCGCGCGGCAGTTTCCCCAAGCGCTCGGCGCTGATGCTCGGCATCGGCATCGTCGGGGCGTCGCTTTTCTTCGGCGACGCCGTCATCACGCCGGCGATTTCGGTGCTGTCGGCGGTCGAAGGCATGAACGTCGTCACGCCGACCTTCCAGCCTTATGTCGTGCCGCTGACACTGGTCATTCTCGCCATAGTGTTCGCGGTGCAACGTTTCGGCACGGGCGGCGTGGGATTGGTCTTCGGTCCCGTGACGGCGGTGTGGTTCCTGGCGATCGGCCTTTCCGGCCTCAACCACATCATCGCCGATCCGGAAATCCTGTGGGCGATCAGCCCGCACTACATCGTCGCCTTCCTGATCAATTCGCCCGATGTCGCTTTCGTCACCATCGGCGCCATCTTCCTCGCGGTCACCGGCGCGGAAGCGCTCTATGCCGATCTCGGCCATTTCGGCCGCAAGCCGATCGTGCTCGCCTGGCTGTGGGTCGTGTTTCCGTGCCTGCTGCTCAATTATGCCGGGCAGGGCGCTTTCGTGCTGGCCAAGAACGGCGTCGTCGGCCATCCGTTCTTCGAAATGAATGAAGGCTGGACGCTGATCCCGATGGTCGTGCTGGCGACCGCCGCCACGGTCATCGCCAGCCAGGCGGTGATCTCGGGCGCCTTCTCGTTGACCAGGCAGGCGGTGCAGCTCAACATGCTGCCGCGCCTGGAAATTCTGCATACGTCGGAGAAACAGTCCGGCCAGATCTACATGCCGCGCGTCAACCTGCTGCTGGCGCTGGTGGTGATGATGCTGGTGGTGGGCTTCGGCGAGTCCAGCAGGCTGGCATCGGCCTACGGCATCTCGGTGACCGGCAACATGCTGGTGACCACGGTGCTGTTGTTTGTGGTCATGACGCGGATCTGGAAATGGAAGCTGTGGCTGGCGGTCTCGCTGACGGCGCTGTTCGGCTTCATCGACGTCGGTTTCTTTGCCTCCAACATCGTCAAGGTGTTTGAGGGCGGCTGGGCATCGCTGGCCGTTGCCTTCACCATCGTGCTGGCCATGTGGACCTGGGTGCGCGGCAGCCGCTATCTGTTCGACAAGACCCGCCGCAACGAGATCCCGCTCGATTTCCTCGCCGGCAATCTGTTGAAGAAGAAGCCGCAGCTGGTGTCAGGCACCGCCGTGTTCCTGACCAGCGATCCGCTCAGCGCGCCAACCGCACTGATGCACAGCCTGAAGCACTACAAGGTGCTGCATGAGCAGAACGTCATCCTTTCAGTGGTGACCGCGCCGCAGCCGGTGGTGCCCGACAGCGACCGGGTCAAAATGGAGACGGTCAACGAGCTGTTCATGCGGGTAACGCTGACCTTCGGCTACATGGAGCAGCCCAACATCCCGCGCGCGCTGGCGATCTGCCGCAAGCAGGGCTGGAAATTCGACATCATGACGACTTCGTTCTTCCTGTCGCGGCGTTCGCTCAAGGCCTCGCCCAATTCCGGCATGCCGGTGTGGCAGGACCGGCTGTTCATCGGCCTGGCGCGCACGGCGGCCGACGCGACGGAGTATTTCCAAATCCCGACCGGGCGCGTGGTGGAGATCGGCACTCAGGTGGCCATCTAGGACATGCCGATATTCAGGTGAGGCCGGCCTGCGAACGGCAGGTTCCTGCGCTTCCGGTACTCACGGACCAAGTGTCCGCTCCGTTCCGGTTCTCGGAACCCACATTCTCGGTCCAGCCTGACCTGAATCTCGACATGTCCTGGCGAATGAGCTGTGTCTTGCGGCACAGTCCATGTCACTCCGCTTCAACCGGCCAGCGCGGCCTTGTTCGCCTCGAGGAACTGCTTCAGCGTTTTTGGCTTGCGGCCGGAAAGCGTCTCGATCGCGTCGGTCACCATGGCGATGCGGCCGGAGCGCGTGTTGACGTCGAAGGACACGATGACTTCAGCAAAATCCTCGGGAACGCCGGATGCCTTTACCCCTTCGGTGAGCGCTTCATCCGGAACCTGCACGACATCGAGCGACTTGCCGGTGACCTCGCTTACCAGGGCGGCAATCTCTGCCGTGGTGTAGGCGTGCGGACCGGTCAAGGTGTAGGTCTTGCTTTCGTTTGAAGCGCCAGCGAGGCTGGCGGCGATCGCCGCTGCCATGTCGTCGCGCGCACCGTGGGCAATGCGCCCGTCGCCGGCCGACGTGTACCATTTTCCCGAGGCGATCGCGTGCGGCAGGGCCATGAACAGGTTCTCCTGGTACCAGCCGTTGCGGAAGATCGTGTAGGGGATGCCGCTCGCCTTGATCGCCTGCTCGGTGCTGTAGTGGTCATCGGCAAACAGGACCGGCGATACCGGCTCCGGATTGGGCATCGAGGTGTAGAGCAGATGCGAAATGCCGGCGTTTTTGGCCGCGGCGACGGCATTTTCGTGCTGCTTCAGGCGCCTGCCGCTTTTGAGATCGAGATCGCCGGTCGAAATAATCAGCACCTTGTCGGCGCCTTTGAATGCGGTTTCCAGCGATGCCGCGTCGTTGAAGTCGGCGGCCCTGACAACGACGCCGCGCAGCGCCAGATCGGCCACGCTTTCCGGATTGCGTGTGGCGGCGATGATGTTTGCCGGTGGAACTTTGTGCTTGTCCAGGAGATATTGGATGACGCCGTGGCCGAGCTGGCCGGAAGCGCCGGTGACGAGAAGGGTTTCGCTCATGGAAGGTCCTGACATTGCGCCGCTAAGGCGGTTCGAGTGGCAGTCTCAAAAAGAGACCAGCACTAAAATAGGAATTGACCTGGTGCCGTAAAGAAGGCAGTTTTTCGGGAGGTAGGCACACGCAGGGAACCAGCCATGGACGGCAAGGTCATCAATCTGAAATCGAAGTTGGAGGTCTATAAGGCCATCTCAGGCGGCGGCAATATTGCCAATTGTCCGGTTCGCGAGGTCATTCAAGGGGTGAGCGGCAAATGGAGATCGCTGCTGATGATGGCGCTGGCTGAAAAACCCTATCGCTTCGGTGAGTTGCGGCGCCTTGTGCCCGACATTTCGCAACGCATGCTGACCCAGACGCTGTACGATCTTCTGCGCGATGGCTATGTGCATCGTGAGGTGTTCCCGACCAAACCACCAAGCGTCGAATACAGCCTGACCGATCTCGGGCGCTCTATGTTCGGCGCCTTTCATCAATTGATTCTGTGGGCCGAACTCAACCATGATGCGGTGCGCGCAGCGCGCGCCGATTTTGATGCGTCCCAGGCTTGAACGGCCGCCAAGGCCCAGGCTTGAACGACCGCTAAAGCCCCACGGTGCGGCTTGATTTCGCCGGGCTGCTGAAGGATTGTCCCGGCCAGTTCGGCTTTGGGGGCATTGGCATTTCCTACGACATCGCAATAGCAGGCGCCGGGCCGGCGGGACTGGCCATGGCGCTCTATCTCAAGCGCGCCGGGCATCGGGTCACGGTCTTTGAACGCTTCGATGAGCCGAAGCCGGTCGGCTCCGGGCTGATCCTGCAGCCGACAGGGCTGACGGTGCTGGCCGATCTTGGCCTGCTCGACGACATGCTGGCGCTGGGCAGCCGCATCGACCGCCTGCATGGCGCCGATGCCACCACAGGCCGTACCGTGCTCGATGTCCGCTACGATGCGCAGCGCGGTGGCCGCTTCGGGCTGGCGGTGCACCGGGCGGCCTTGTTCGGCGTGCTCTTCCGCGCCGCCCAACGCGAAGCGATCGCCATCGAAACCGGCGTCGAGATCGAGGCCTTGGAGACGGGCGAACGGACGACGCTGATCTGCGGCAACGGACGAAGGGCGGGGCCGTTCGACCTCGTCATCGACGCCAGCGGTTCGCGCTCGAAACTGCGCGGCGCAAGCGCTGCAGGCGAGCCACGACCGCTCACCTATGGCGCGTTCTGGGCCTCGCTTGGCTGGCGCGGCGACGGTTTCGATGAGCGCGCGCTGCTGCAACGCTACGACAGAGCGAGCGTGATGATCGGCGTGCTGCCGATCGGCCGGCCGCAGCCGGGCGCTGCAAAGATGGCGGCCTTCTTCTGGAGCCTGAAGCCGTCGGACGCCGATGAGGTGCGCGTCCGGGGCCTGGATGCCTGGAAGGAGAGGGTGATCCGGCTGTGGCCGCAGAGCGAGGCGTATGTCAGCCAGATCGACAGTTTCGACCAGCTCTCGCTGGCGCGCTATGGCCACCACACGATGAAGCGGCCGGTTGGGCGGCGGCTGGCCATCATCGGCGACGCGGCGCACTCGACCAGCCCGCAGCTCGGGCAAGGGGCCAATATGGCGCTGCTCGACGCCGCGGCGCTCAGCCATGCGCTGGCGCGGACGGACAGTGTCGAAGCGGCACTTGAAGCCTATGCGAGGGCGCGGCGCTGGCATGTCCGCATCTTCCAGGCGCTGTCGCTGGCGTTCACGCCGTTCTACCAGTCGGATTCGGTGGCGCTGCCCTTCATCCGCGACAGGCTGGTGGCGACGGTGGCAAAAATCCCGCCGGCGCCGCAGTTTCTCGCCTCGATGGTGGCCGGCACCGTAATCGATCCGTTCAAGCGGATAGGACTGGTCGAAGCGCGGTGGCCGGATCGTTTTGGCCAATGAGGCTCGAAAGGTACGATCCCTTTGCCCGCAGGAAGGCATGCAGGCGCTGCGGGTAGTCCGGCGCCACGGCTTGCCTGATCGACGGGCGTTCACTCAACGCCCGGCGCCATGCGCGGACGAGGGGCTTTCGGTCAAGAATGCCGAAATCACCGATCCGGTCGAAGACATCGAGATAGCGGAAGACCGGACCGTAAACGGCGTCGACCAGCGAGAAGTGCTTGCTGGCGAACCAGGGGCCGCCAGGCTCGTCCGCCAACTCGGCTTCGAGACGGTCGAACATGGCGGACAGCGCGCTGGATTCGTCAAGGAAGCCGGCCTCGGTCGATGTTGAATAGAACCGGCTGATGGCATTGAGGGTTGCCGAACCGAACTCGATCCAGGCGCGATGCCGGGCGCGGGCATAGGGATCGGCCGGGTGGAGGGGATTGGCCTGCGTCTCTTCGAGGAATTCCAGGATGACGGCCGATTCGAAGATCACCGTTTCCTCGCCATTCCGCTGCACGCGCAGCAGCGGCACTTTGCCGAGCGGCGAGATCGCCTTGAACCAGTCCGGCTTGTTGGCGAGGTCGATATCGACGCGTTCGAACGGCACGCCCTTTTCGGCCAGCGAAATCGCGGCGCGCTGCACATAGGGGCAGAGGTGATGGCTGACGAGAATGAGCTTGTCGGCGCGTTTGCAGATTTCGTGTTTCATCGGATTGGCTTTCCCTGATTAATGCAATTGCATCTATGTAGATGCATATGCATTGATCGTCAAGCTTGATGCAATTGCATCTATCGTCTAAGGTGCGCCATGACCGAGAAAGCCGCGCCTTCGCCCGAAGCCATCAAGGCCTGGGCTCGCCTGATGCGCGTATCGCGCCAGTTGATGGAGAGCGCCGAAGAGGCGTTGAAGGCCGCCGGTCTGCCCCCACTTGCCTGGTACGACGTGCTGCATGAACTCGCCGAGGCGGGCGAGGGCGGGCTGCGGCCGTTCCAGCTCATCGAGCGCACGCTGTTCGCCCAATACAACATTTCGCGCCTGCTGGCCCGGCTCGAGGCCGATGGGCTCGTCGAGAAACTGCCGGTGGCCGATGACGGCCGTGGCCAGACCATCCGCATCGCGGCCAAGGGGCGAGACATACGCCGCCAGATGTGGGCTGTGTACGGACGCTCGATCGCCGAACTGGTTGGCGCCAAACTGTCGGCGGATGAGCTGACCATGGTCTCGGCACTGCTTGGACGGTTGCGCCATCCGCCAGCCAGCGATTAAGCGAGCCTGTCGCGCCAGCGCCTGTCCATTTTTGCAGATATTTTGCTCTCGTCCTCTTGCGCACGGCCTCGGATCGCGCAATATGCCGAACCGTAACGTACGGTACGGCCTATCGGGAATGCCGACCTTTCGAGAGAAGAGCGTGTTGCACATCGTGCCTGACATCGACACCAGCGAAGCGCTGACAGAGCGGCAGAAGGCCGTGCTCGACGCGGCGTTGCGGCTGCTGGTCGAAGAGGGCGACCAGCTGACCATGACCGCCGTGGCGCGCCGCGCCAGCTGTTCCAAGGAAACGCTCTACAAATGGTTCGGCGACCGCGACGGGCTGCTGACAGCGACGGTGCAATGGCAGGCCTCGAAAGTGCGGGTGGCACCGGTCGACCGCAAGGGGCTCGATCTTGCCTCGCTGACCGCGAGCCTCGAGCGCTTCGCCTCGGATTGGCTCAAGGTGATTTCCAGCGACACGTCGATCGCGCTCAATCGGGTGGCGGTCAGCCATGCGGGCTCCGGCAAGGACAATCTCGGCGCCGTGGTGCTGGAGAACGGCCGCTTCGCATTGGCCAAGCGGCTGAAGCCGGTGCTCGAGGCCGGCCGACGGACCGGGCTTTTGGATTTCGCGGATGCCGAGACGGCGTTTCGCACCTTTTTCGGGCTGGTCGCCCGCGATGTGCAGATCCGTCTGCTGCTCGGCGACCGGCTGGAATTGACTGAGGCGGCGATCGGCGGCGATGCCGCGCGGGCGACGCAGCAGTTTCTCGCTCTTCATGGAGCAACAACCGGCCGCAAGGCCCTAGAGCCGGATGATTTCAGGTCAAGTCGACCTGAAATCTGAATTCGTCTCTAAATCAAGAAGATAGAGCATGATGTCGTCCGAAAACCGCTTCACACTTTTCGGCATCATGCTCTGATTTATAAACGGGAAGGAAGACAAAATGCGCGTCTATTACGATCGTGATGCCGATCTCAATCTGATCAAGGGCAAGAAGGTCGCCATCATCGGCTATGGCAGCCAGGGCAGGGCGCATGCGCTCAACCTCAAGGATTCCGGCGCCAAGGAGATCGCAATCGGCCTCAAGGCCGGCTCGGCAACCGCCAAGAAGGTCGAGGCCGACGGTCTCAAGGTGATGAGCGTGGCGGACGCGGCCAAGTGGGCCGACCTGATGATGATGGCAACGCCGGACGAACTGCAGGCCGACATCTACAAGAACGAGATCGCCCCGAACATCCGCGATGGTGCCGCTATCGCCTTCGCGCACGGCCTCAACGTGCATTTCGGCCTGATCGAGCCGAAGTCGACGGTCGACGTCGTCATGATTGCCCCGAAGGGCCCCGGCCACACGGTGCGCGGCGAATACCAGAAGGGCGGCGGCGTGCCGTGCCTGGTCGCCGTCAACCAGGATGCCTCGGGCAATGCGCTCGACCTGGCCCTGTCCTACGCCTGCGGCGTCGGCGGCGGCCGTTCGGGTATCATCGAGACCAATTTCCGCGAGGAATGCGAGACCGATCTGTTCGGCGAGCAGGTCGTGCTGTGCGGCGGCCTGGTCGAGCTGATCCGGGCCGGTTTCGAGACGCTGGTGGAAGCCGGCTACGCGCCTGAGATGGCCTATTTCGAGTGCCTGCACGAGGTCAAGCTGATCGTCGACCTGATCTATGAAGGCGGCATCGCCAACATGAACTACTCGATCTCGAACACCGCCGAATGGGGCGAATATGTCTCGGGTCCGCGCATCATCACCGCCGAGACCAAGGCCGAGATGAAGCGCGTGCTGAAGGACATCCAGACCGGCAAATTCACCTCGGAGTGGATGCAGGAGTACCGCGCCGGCATGTCCCGCTTCAAGGGCATCCGCCGCAACAATGACAGCCACCAGATCGAGGAAGTCGGCGCCAAGCTGCGCGCGATGATGCCGTGGATTTCCAAAAACAAGCTGGTCGACAAGGCGAAGAACTGAGCGAAATCCACAAGCGCTCGAAAATAGCAGCTTCCATGAACAAGAAACGGCGCCACGTGGCGCCGTTTTTTCATTCTGTCGGTCAGCTCAGCTACAGGGCCAGCCCATCAATAGGGTGAGTAGCACTGCTGGCGCGGGCCGTTGTAGGGCTGGAACGTGTTGTCGTAGGCCCGGTACGACCGGTAGCGGTTGTAGCACCATTGGACATGGGCGCTCGAAAGCCGTCCCGCGCGGTAGTAGCGGCGCGGCGCCGGCCGGTCATAGTAGTCGTAGTTGTTGTACATGCTGCCGAGGCCAAGCCCCAGGCCAAGGCCCAGGATCGCGGCACTCGCGCCATCATCGTAGTAACGGCCGCCGCGATAGTGATGGCGACCATGGCGCCAACGCCAGTTGTCTCCACCATTCCAGTGACCGCCGCCGCCGTGCCAGTGCCGACGGCCGCCGTCCCAATTGCCCGACCGGCGCCATCTCCAATTGTCGTTGTTGAACTGACGGTTGTTGTTGCCGCCCGCCCAGCTGTCGCGGACCGGCGTGACATTCGGCGCCGCGGTGCTGGTGGGAATCGACAGGTCCGGTTGCATGATCGGGCCGGCGGCGGACGGTGCCGTGACGCCGGAGAGGATACCCAGGGCTAGCAGCCCCGATTTGACCGTGGAAGAAAAGAGCGAATTCATTGCACTCTCCAAGAGTTACAGGCCCCACGCCCACCCGAGGAA
>NZ_RZPL01001010.1:0-1511 GCF_004022805.1 Mesorhizobium sp. M7A.F.Ca.CA.002.04.1.1
CCGTCTACAACATGCTCTCCTACGAGCAAGTGAGCTGGGGGCCGCTCGCCGCCGCGGCCCTGGTGGTGACACTGCCGGTACTGGTCCTGACCATGTTCGCACAAAGGCAGATCGTCGCCGGACTGACCGCGGGCGCCGTCAAGGGCGGCTGAAGGCACGCTACGGCATCGCACTCTTTTTCGAGGAAAACCCAATGGCATCGGTCACAATCAACAACGTGCAAAAGGCTTTCGGAACGGCCAGGATTATCCACGATGTCAGCGTCGATATCGCTGACGGCGAGTTCGTCATCCTGGTCGGCCCGTCGGGCTGCGGGAAGTCGACGCTGCTGCGCATGATTGCCGGACTTGAAACGATCTCGGGCGGCAGGATCGCCATTGGCGATCGCACCGTCAACAATCTGCGGGCGCGCGACCGCAACATCGCCATGGTGTTCCAGAACTACGCGCTCTATCCGCACATGACGGTGGCCGACAATATGGGCTTTGCCCTCAAGATCAAGAAAGCCGATCCGGCCGACACCGCAAGCCGCGTCGGCAGGGCCGCCAGCATCCTGGGCCTCGACAAGCTGCTCGACCGCTATCCGCGCCAGCTCTCCGGCGGCCAGCGCCAGCGCGTCGCCATGGGCCGCGCCATCGTGCGCGACCCGCAAGTCTTCCTGTTCGACGAGCCGCTCAGCAATCTCGACGCCAAATTGCGCGTCCAGATGCGCGGCGAGATCAAGGCGTTGCACCAGCGGCTGGGCACCACCACCATTTACGTCACGCATGATCAGATCGAGGCCATGACCATGGCCGACAAGATCGTCGTGCTGCATGACGGCCTTGTCGAGCAGATCGGTGCGCCGCTCGACCTCTATGACCGTCCGGCCAATCTGTTCGTTGCCGGCTTCATTGGCTCGCCGGCCATGAACTTCATTGCCGGCCGCGTCGAGGAAGGCGTTTTCCGCAGCGCCAGTGGGCTGACCCTGCCGCTGCCGGAAGGCATCAACCTGGCAAAAATTCCCGTGGGTGAACTCATCTACGGCATCCGTCCCGAACATATCCGAGCAACGATTTCCCAGGGTATTGCCGGCACGATCGTGCTTCTGGAAGCCACGGGTTCGGAAATCTTCGCCAGGGTCGACTGCGCCGGCGAGGAAATCTCCTGCCTGTTCCGGGAGCGGCTTGCGCTGAAGCAAGGCGCGCAGATGCGCATCGAGATCGACCGCGCCTGTGCTCATCTGTTCGACGCCAAGACCGGTCGGCGATTCTAGCGCAAAGGTCTGATATCCCGGCGCAAAGGTCTCAAGCCACGGTTCGCTCTTGCCACTCGCATCGCTTGGCAGCAATCTCGGATCAAAGAGCCGCTCATCGGGTGGATGTCGGCGTCCCGGGGTTTTGCCATGACACGCGATCAGATGCTCGCCCACCTTCGATCCGCCGACGCGGTCGCGCGCGAGGCGGCGGCACATGGGCATCATCCCTTTGGTTGCGTGCTGGTCGGGCCGGATGACCGCGTGCTGATGCTGT
>NZ_RZPL01001011.1:0-1509 GCF_004022805.1 Mesorhizobium sp. M7A.F.Ca.CA.002.04.1.1
GTTCTGTCCGGCTTTGCTGGTCGCCTCTTGCGGATCGTCGGCCGTCAGTCCCATGGCGCGCGGGCCGTCGCCGAGATCCTCCAGGCCCTTGCGGCTCGAATTGCGGTCGACCAGCTTGACCGGGTTGAAGTAGCTGGCCACGGCTGCCTTGGTCTGCTCGTTGGCGGCGTTGATCAGCCACATGACCAGGAAGAAGCACATCATGGCCGTCATGAAGTCGGCGAAGGCGATCTTCCAGACGCCGCCATGGTGGGCCTCGTCATGGTCGTCATGACTGCGCCGCACGATGATGATCTCGTGGCGGCCCTGATCGGCGTTGGCGACGCTCATGCCAGGACCTCCGAGAGGGTCGTCGACCATTCGGCCATGCGCGTTTCGAACACCGCCTCGTCGATAGCCACGGTCAGGTCGAAGCCTGGCGCCTCGACAAAATCGAGATTGGCGGCGCGGGGTCCGAGCGATGCCTTCAGTGTTTCGAACATCGAGAGCGGGCCGCGCACGACGATGCGCACAGCCTCGGCGTCGCCAACCGCTTCGCGGACGGCGTCTGCCAACGCATCGATCGAACGTTTCTGCAGATCGTCGCTGACGATGCCGCCGATGATGCGGGCGACCGTGCCGGCGACAAGTCCGGTCACGCGCGCCTCCATCGCATCGATGTGCAACGAGACCGCCTTGCCGACATCGTCGCCAAGGCTTTCGAGAAATATCCTTGCTTCCTCAGCACTGGCCTGGCGTTCGGCTTCGAGCGCGGCGTCATGCGCAGCCGCCAGGCGGCCCTCCAGCGCTGCCTCCGCCTGGGCAACCGCCTCGGCGATCAGCGTGCCGATATCGGCTTGCGTCGCCGGCGTCTCGGGCTTGTGTTCGGGATCGACTGCTGCCCGGGGCTGGCCGGCACGCTGCGCGCGCGTGCCGAAATCAGGCAGAAGGTCGAAGAGGGCTACGGAAGGCATGGTTTACACCGCCACTTCCTGGGAAGCCCATTTGCGCAGGATCTGCGCGGTGCGCTCCTCGTTGAGGTCGACCATCCTGGCAAGCCGGTCCTGCGGCGCCGGCCGGATCTTCTGGCGAAGATCGTCGAGCGGAGTGGGGCCTGGGCGTGTGCCTGGCAAGGCGCCAACCGCGGCATTGTCGGTGGCCGCCATTGCCTCCGGCGTCGGCAGCGAGCGCTGGACGTCGTCGAAGCTGGGACCTGCCAGGGCTGGAGCAGCCTTTGCCGTCAGCGCCGCGGCCATCGGCCTCAGGCCGAAGAAGGCCACCAGGAACACCACGACGATGAAGGCACCTGCATTGATCATCGTGCCGGCATGCTGGCCGATCGAATCGAGCATTCCCGCCTGCGGGATCGCCTCGCCATCCAGGCCATCGATGAACTCGACCGCCGAGACGTCGATGATGTCGCCGCGCTTTTCATCCAGGCCGGTGGCGGATGTGACCATCTTCTGGATCTCGGCGACGCGCTTGGCGATCTGCTCCGGTGTGGCGTCCTTGCCGAGGATGGTCGTCAGC
>NZ_RZPL01001012.1:0-1509 GCF_004022805.1 Mesorhizobium sp. M7A.F.Ca.CA.002.04.1.1
GCACCACCCAGGTGCCGTCATAGTGGCCGGCGGCCGCCGTCCACTATGACGGCACCTGGGTGGTGCGGCTGACCGCCGGCCATCCGGCCAAGCGGCTGAACTCGGTCAATCCGCTCGATCCCGGCGACATCCAGCACATTGCCGACCGTATCGGCCGGGCCAGCCGCCGTTTCGATGCCTATGGCAGGCCGCTGACATTCCGCATGTCGCCGTTGTCGGGTCCCGATCTTGCCAGTCATCTCGACCGTGAGGGATGGAGCCGGTTCGACGAGTCGCTGGTCATGCGGCTGCCGCTGGCCGATGCGCAACTCGACGCTGCCATGGACCAGATCCCGCTGAAAGACATCAGCCGCTTCATCGGCGCGTCGCTCAAGGTCAGCGGTTCGGATGTTTCGCTGCGCCCCGGCCTGTCGGAGATCATCGGCGCCATCCAGCCCGAAGCCGGGCTGTTCGCGCTCGAAGATGGATCAGAAGCGCTGGCGACGCTGATCTGCGTGCATGACGGCGATCTCGCCGGCCTGTTCGAGGTCGCCACCGACAAGTCGGCACGCAACAGGGGCCACGGCCGCAACCTGATCCTGTCGGCACTGAAATGGGCACGGCTGCGGGGCGCACGGGAAGCCTGGCTGCAGGTCGAGGCCAACAATGTGCCGGCACTGGCGCTCTACCATTCGCTCGGCTTCGAGGAAGTCTATCGCTACCACTACCGGCGGCCGCCGGGTCATGAATGATGTCGTGACCGCCGGCAAGCGCCTGCTGCTGGTCGCCGCCTGCGCGCTGGTCGATGCCGACGGCCGGGTGCTTCTGGCGCAGCGGCCTCAGGGCAAGCAACTTGCCGGGCTGTGGGAGTTTCCCGGCGGCAAGGTCGAGCCGGGCGAGACGCCCGAACAATGCATCATTCGCGAACTGCATGAGGAAATCGGCATCGAAACCGACATCCCGTGCCTGGCGCCGCTCACTTTCGCCAGCCATTCCTACGACGATTTCCACCTGCTGATGCCGCTGTTCATCTGCCGCCGCTTTCGCGGTATCGCGCAGCCCAGGGAAGGGCAGGCGCTGAAATGGGTAAGGCCGAAGCAGATGCGCGATTATCCGATGCCGCCGGCCGATGAGCCGCTGATCCCGTTCCTCATCGATCTTCTCTGAGGCTCCCGTCCGGCCGGTTCCTGGCCGAGGCGTTGTATCAGCCAGCATTAATGGAAGATTTATCTCGTCGTGAAAAGTTGAAGCATGGCCGTTCGCGGCCGAGCGGTCGATTTGCCGGGGAGCGATAGCATGAGCCTAGACAGGGATTGGGACTCGATCCGGCCCGAGCGGGGGTTTCGCGCCGCCGATGCGGGCATGGGCATATTGCGCATAACGCTTCTGTTCGGTTCGGCCGCGGTGGCGCTGGCGCTGATCGCAACCCCTTTCCTCGACAGCCAGACACGCTCGCTGTCGGCCCGTGACGGTTTCGGCGGGCTCGACATGGCGGCCACAGGCTCGATCGGCCATCGCGAAACCTACACG
>NZ_RZPL01001013.1:0-1503 GCF_004022805.1 Mesorhizobium sp. M7A.F.Ca.CA.002.04.1.1
CAGCCCGCCCAGGGAATGTCCAGCCTGGCGTTGGTCAGGTCGGCCGAGACGTTCTGGTCGCCGCTGCCGTTCTTGTCGATCGCCACCTTCACAGTTCCGGCAAGCAGCGGCTTCAGGCCGGGCATGGCGGCGGCGCGGATCTTGTCGTCGAGCACCAGGGCCACCTTGCGGCTGCGCGCCGGCCCCTCATCCCTGAGCGGCTCGATCAGATCGAGTTCGGCCGGAATGCCGTTCAGCAACGCCTTGGCGGAGATCACCGCCTTCTCGGGGTCGACCGTGATCGAACCGTCGGCATCCGTCACGACCTGTCCTTCGAAGGGCTTGGCCAGGGACATGCCGGTGTAGTCGAGCGACACCAGCCAATCGAGCTTCGAGGAGTCGACGCCGGACTGCAGCGGAATATCCGCCTTGACGTGACCGGTGACGCTGCCCGACAGGTCCTCCGGCAGAATGCCGACATGGCGCATGGCGTTGATCGGCTCGTAGGATGCGAGTTCGGCAACGGCGGATGCGTCGCCGTCGACATCGATGTCGAGCGCGCCGACGACCGGCGGGCGGTTGGCCGCCTTGACCGTCAGCGTGCCGTTGCTGGCCGCCACGGTGCGGCCGCTGGGCATGTAGACGGTGCCCGAGGACAGCGAGATATCGACATCGTTGCCGTGGAAACCGACGACGCCGACCGCATCGCGTATCGGAGGGATGCGGCCGGCGGTGTCGAAGCGCGATCCCTCGATCTGGAAGCGGCCGAACACCTCATCGGCCGAAAGCGGCACGCCGTTGCCCAGCCGGCCCGGCACCACCTGGAACTGAAGGTTGGCGTCGACGACACGGCCGCCGAACAGATTTGCCAGCACCCACAGCCGGGCATTGCGCGCCGAAAACCACGGCCATAGCTGCTTGACGTGAGAGACCTGCATGTCGTGGATGTTGAACGCCAGATTGATCCCCGGCACTTTGCCGTCGACGAACGCCACGGCGGCGGTGCCAAGCATCTCGCCCGAGCCGGCGGACCGAAGCGCGATCTGCTCGGCCACCAGTTTGTGGCTCACCGTGTTGTAGACACCGGCGATCCGGGCGAGGAAGGTGAGCGCCGGCTCGGGCGACTCCGAAGGCGCAAGCGACGACCCGTCGCTGGTCAGGTCGTAGCGATAGGAGGGCTCTTCACCCACCGCTCCGCTTGCCGGCTTCGGCCCGATCGAACCGGCGAAATCGAATGTCGAGCGGCCGGTCTTCAGCAGCAATCTGTCGACCTGGACCTTGTTGCTGCCAGCAACCAGCGTCGCATTGATATCGACGTCCGCCGCCAGCAATCCTCGCGTGCCGAGATCGAGGACAGAGCCCGTCGATGACAAAGCGGCCGTCAGCCGCGATGCGTTCACGCCGAACCCTTCCGATCCCGTCAGCTTCAACGCGACGGGTCCCAACTTGCCGGCAGCGGCCGCGCCGGTGTCGGCCAGATCGACGCTCGCATCCAGCGCCGTGACCCGGTGCGCCGCGATATCA
>NZ_RZPL01001014.1:0-1497 GCF_004022805.1 Mesorhizobium sp. M7A.F.Ca.CA.002.04.1.1
GTCATCCACAACCTCACCCGCTGGTGCGATGCCTCGGTGCCCGGCAATTCGGTCGCCGCGCGCATGGGCGCGCTGGTCAATGCCGACACCAAGAAGGTGGTCGATGGCGGCATCGAAAAGGTCGATGACTTCACCATCAAGCTGAACCTGCCCAAGCCCGACATCTCGCTGATCGCCGGCATGGCCGACTATCCCGCACTGATCATGCACCGCTCCTATGAGGGCGACGGCGATCCCCTGAAGGCGCTGGCCATCACCACCGGTCCCTGCGAGCTGGTCAGCTGGGATGCCGAGACCGGTGCCGAGGTGAAGCGCAAAGACAAGCCCTGGTGGAAGGGCGAATTCTACTTGGACGGCATCAAATGGGTCGACTACGGCTCCGACCCCAACGCCATGCTCTCGGCCTTCGAATCCGGCGAGATCGACACCGACCACGAGACCGCTTCCGATGCCGTCTCGCAGACCGAGCAGATGGGGCTGATGAACTCCGAGATCGCCACCGGCTCGACCATCGTCGCCCGCTTCAATGTCGCCAACGCGCCCTATGACGACGTCAAGGTGCGCCGCGCCGCCCAGCTCGCCGTCGACAATGCCGCCGTGCTGGCGCTCGGTCTCGGCGGCCGCGGCAAGCCCGCCGAAAATCACCATGTCGGCCCCATGCACCCCGAATATGCCGATATCGGCCCGGCGAAGCGTGACGTCGAGCAGTCGAAGAAGCTGTTGGCCGAGGCCGGCAAATCAGACCACGAATTCGAGCTCATCTCCGTCGATGTCGAATGGCAAAAGAGCACCGGCGACGCCATCGGCGCGCAGATGCGCGAGGCCGGCCTCAAGATCAAGCGCACCGTGCTGCCGGCCGCCACCTTCTGGAACGACTGGAGCAAATACCCCTTCTCCTGCACCGAATGGCTCGGCCGCCCGCTCGGCGTCCAGGTGCTGGCGCTGGCGTATAAATCCGGCGCCGCCTGGAACGAAAGCGCCTACGCCAATCCCGAATTCGACACGCTGCTAGACAAGGCACTGGCGACACCCGACGCCAAGGCGCGCAAGGAGATCATGGGCAAGATCGAGCAGAATCTGCGCGACTCGGGCATCATCATCCAACCCTACTGGCGCTCGGTCTACCGGACCTGTCGCAAAGGCGTCGAAGGCTGCGAACAGCACCAGGCGCTGGAGCAGCACTTTGAGAAGGTGTGGATTGAGAGTTGAGAGGCGGTCCGCGCTAGCGGACGTAAAGCCAATTGCTTGGCTTTACGAGCCTCGAACGCTCTGAGCCTGCGAAGGGCCGGGCGACGGTGATGCGCCGGCATTTCTAACCTTCTCCCCTTGTGGGAGAAGGTGGATTGCCGCGCAGCGGCAAGACGGATGAGGGGTGTTCCAGCTTGGCGATACGCCAACAGTAAACGCCCTGAACCAGAGCAGAACCTTCACCGCCTCACTCCGTCACGCACCCCTCATCCGTCTCGGCGCTGCGCGCCGATCCACCTTCTCCCACAA
>NZ_RZPL01001015.1:0-1496 GCF_004022805.1 Mesorhizobium sp. M7A.F.Ca.CA.002.04.1.1
GGCTCGAGCGGCTCGGCGGATCCGAGATCAATGAGGCCAAGAAGATCCTCGCCACCGAGATCACCGCCCTGCTGCACGGCCGCGCGGCCGCCGAGCAAGCCAGCGATACGGCGCGCAAGACGTTCGAGGAAGGCGCGCTCGCGGAGTCGCTGCCGACCGTCGAGGTCGACAGGACAGCGCTCGAAACCGGCGTCGGCATCCTGTCGCTGCTGGTCACCGCCGGACTGGCGGCGTCGAACGGCGAAGCGCGGCGGCATGTGCAGGGCGGCGCCGTGCGCCTGAACGACGAGCCGGTGAGCGACGAGCGCCGGCTGGTGACCCCTCAGGATTTGAGTCCGGAAAACGTCGTAAAGCTTTCCTTGGGAAAGAAAAAACACATTCTGGTGCGACCGGCCTGAACTCGCTCACCTATATTCGAAGATCGACCTGAATATTCCGGGCGCGATCACCGACAGCGGATTGATGTCCAGCAACGGCTTGTTGGCGTTGCCCTTGAGCCGGTAGGTGACGCCGATCAGGCCACGGTCGCGGCCATTGCCGAGCAGCGCGCCAACGATGGGCAATTCGCCGAAGATGCGATTGAGGCCATAGACCGGCATGAACGTGCCGGTCATGTCCATGTTGTTGTTCTGGTCGTAGAGCGTGCCCTGGAACGTGGTGCCGATGCGCGGTCCGCGCAGCACACCGTTGGCGATTTTCAGGTAACCGCTGCCCTTGTCGATCTCGGCGTAACCGCGTTCGAACTTCACCCGCGACGTGTCCAGTTTGCCCTTGACCGCCTGGTTGAGGCTGCGGTTGTCGCCGGCGGGCGTGGTCGAGACGATGGAGGCCAGTTTCGGTTCGTTGACGACGAAAAAGTTGCTGGTGTCGACCTTGCCCCTCAGCGATCCGTCGCTCGGCCCCGCCAGGGCCAGGGTGATCGTTCCGCCTTCCATATGCTCGTAGATATTGAGGAATCTCAGGATGGCGCCAGCGTCGGCGGACTGCATGTTGAGCGCGCGCTGGCCGGCACCGGTGGTGTTGCTGATGGTTATGGCGGCGCCCGAACTTGCCGTGGCGCTGACCTTCAGCCCGTTCACCCGCGAGCCGGCCGCGCTGTAGTCGAGCTTCAGATTGGACAATTGCTCGTCGTGGAAACCGGTCAGCCGGTCGACATCGGCGCTGACGGAGATGGCGTCGGAACCGGTGGTTTTGGTAGCCGTGTCGACGTCGGAGGTGAACTGCTTGATGAGCGAGCGGGCATCGAGCGCATTGCCCGATATGTCGACCGCATAGCCCTTGCCGGACCGCTTCACCGACACAGCAACGTCGTCGCCTCTGTTCAAGGTGACCTTGCTGAACCGCGCCGACGACAAGGCGCCATTGACCAGCACGATGCTGCCGTCGACGGAGAACGTCTTTCCGTCGAGATTGAAATCGGACAGCGTCGTGGTGTCGCCGGACTTGGTCATGACGAAGGTGACGTTGGCGGGCACCCACGGCCCCTTGCTCCAGCC
>NZ_RZPL01001016.1:0-1489 GCF_004022805.1 Mesorhizobium sp. M7A.F.Ca.CA.002.04.1.1
ATACGAAAGAACGCCCACGGTCCATGACAACAGCGCTTACGCATCTTCAGCGGCTTGAGGCCGAGTCCATCCATATATTCCGCGAGGTTGCGGCCGCCTTTGCCAAGCCGGTCATGCTCTATTCGGTCGGCAAGGATTCATCCGTGTTGATGCATCTGGCGATGAAGGCGTTTTATCCCGCCAAGCCGCCATTTCCCTTTCTTCACGTCGACACGACGTGGAAGTTCCGCGAGATGATCGCCTTTCGCGATCAGATGGCGCAGAAACTCGGCTTCGATCTCCTGGTTCATGTCAACGAAGACGGCGTGCGCGACAACATCAATCCGTTCGACCATGGTTCGAACACCCACACCCATGTCATGAAGACCGTGGCGCTGCGCCAGGCGCTCGACAAATACGGCTTCGACGCGGCCTTTGGCGGCGCACGTCGCGACGAGGAGAAATCGCGCGCCAAGGAGCGCATCTTTTCCTTCCGCAATGCCCAGCATGTGTGGGATCCGAAGAACCAGCGCCCCGAAATGTGGAAGATATTCAACACCCGCATCGCATCGGGTGAATCGATCCGCGTCTTTCCGCTGTCGAACTGGACCGAGCTGGATATCTGGCAGTACATCCTGCAGGAAAGTATCCCGATCGTGCCGCTCTATTTCGCCAAGGAACGGCCGGTGGTGGAACGCGACGGCATGCTGATCCTGCGGGACGACGAGCGCATGAAACTCCGCCCCGACGAGACAGTGGAGAACCGGCTCGTGCGGTTCCGCACGCTTGGCTGCTATCCGCTGACTGGCGCCATCGAATCGGAGGCCGACACGCTGGAAGCCATCGTCGGCGAAATGCTGACGGCACGGACATCCGAACGGCAGGGGCGCCTGATCGACCGCGATGAAGCCGGCTCGATGGAAAAGAAGAAGCGCGAGGGGTACTTTTGACCATGCGCCACATCATGGCAAAGAGCCTCGCCCCCACCGACGGCGTTCGCGACTATCTGGCGGCGCAGGAGAAGAAGTCGCTGCTGCGCTTCCTGACCTGCGGCTCGGTCGATGACGGCAAGTCGACGCTGATCGGGCGCCTGCTGTCCGACACCAAGCAGATTTTCGAGGACCAGCTCGCCGCGCTCGAACGCGATTCGCGCAAGCATGGCACGACGGGCGACGACATCGATTTCGCACTGCTGGTCGACGGCCTCGAGGCCGAGCGTGAGCAAGGCATCACGATCGACGTCGCCTACCGTTTCTTTGCCACGCCGAAGCGCAAATTCATCGTCGCCGACACACCTGGTCACGAGCAATACACCCGCAACATGGCCACCGGCGCCTCGACCGCCGACCTGGCGATCGTGCTGATCGATGCCCGGCAGGGTGTGCTTCGCCAGACAAGGCGACATTCGATCATCGCCTCGCTGCTCGGCATCCGCCACGTCGTGCTGGCCGTCAACAAGATCGATCTTGTCGATTTCGATCAGACGGTTTTCGACCGGATCGTCGAAGAC
>NZ_RZPL01001017.1:0-1476 GCF_004022805.1 Mesorhizobium sp. M7A.F.Ca.CA.002.04.1.1
GCGCCCATCGATGCGCTTGTTGAAGCGCTGCGGCAGCGCGGCATCGACCCAGTCCCGATCTTCGTCTCCAGCCTCAAGGACCCAACCTCCCTCGCCTTCGTGGAAACAGCACTGACGGCGCTGAAGCCCGCCGCCATCATCACCGCGACCGCTTTCGCCTCAGGCGCCGAACCCGGCATCGAAACGCTGTTCGACCGCGCCGGCGTGCCTGTCTTCCAGGTCATCGTCGCCACCACCCGCCGCGACATCTGGCAAAACAACCAGCGTGGCCTGGCACCCGCCGACCTCGCCATGCATGTCGTGCTGCCCGAACTCGACGGCCGCGTCCTCGCCGGCGCCATTTCCTTCAAGGGCGAGACCGAGACCGATCCCGCACTCGGCCACCGCGCCTTCGCCAACCGGCCGGAACCGGATCGCGTGGCGCAGGTCGCTGACCGCGTCGCGGCCTTCATCAAGTTGCAGGAGACACCCCGCGCCGGGCGCAAGCTGGCCATCCTAATCCCGGATTACCCTAGCGCTCCTGGTCGAACCGGCTATGCCGTCGGCCTCGACGTGCCGTCCAGCGTGCTCGCCATGCTGCATGACCTGAAGGAGCAGGGCTATGTGATTGAGGGGATTCCGCAGACGCCGCGTGGGTTGCTGGATTTGCTGGAAGCCAGCGATACTGGATTGGCCTTAGATAACTACATTGCCTTCTCGACGGAGTTGCCGACTGCGGCAATTACTGCGGTCGAAGCCGCTTGGGGCAAAGCGGAAGACGAAACAGGTTTGCGCGGAAGCTTCCCCTTCCGCGCCGCCACCTTCGGCAACGTCACCATCGCCCTCGCCCCCGACCGCGGCCGCTCCGTCGACCGCCGCGCCGACTACCACGACCCGACGCTGCCCCCGCGCCATGCGCTGATCGCCTTCGGCCTCTGGCTGCGCAAGTCGCTCGGCGTCCACGCGCTGGTCCATGTCGGCGCCCATGGCACGCTTGAATGGCTGCCGGGCAAAACCGTTGCTCTGTCGGAAAACTGCTTTCCGGAGATCGTCACCGGTCCCCTGCCCGTCATCTATCCCTTCATCGTCTCCAACCCGGGCGAAGCGGCGCAGGCCAAGCGGCGCATTGCCGCCGTCACCCTTGGCCATTTACCGCCACCGCTGACCGGCGCCGGGCTGGACGAAAACCAGCACAAGCTCGAGCGGCTGGTCGACGAATATGCGCAGGCCGACGGGCTCGACCGTCGCCGCCGTGACCGACTGGCGAAACTGATCGTCGACACCGCGCAAAAAACCGGTCTCGCCTCCGAAGCCGGCGTTGCCAGAACCGACGCGCCCGACGAGGCCTTGCGCCGCATCGATGCCTGGCTCTGCGACCTCAAGGATTTCGCCATCAAGGACGGGCTGCATATCTATGGCCGCGCTCCGGAGGATGAGCCGGACGCCATGCGCCGGCAAAGTGCTGAAGCCGAGAAGACGGCGCTCATCGCCGCGCTC
>NZ_RZPL01001018.1:0-1471 GCF_004022805.1 Mesorhizobium sp. M7A.F.Ca.CA.002.04.1.1
CCTGCTCGCCGGCACTAAGCGCGCGGCCAACATTCTGGCTGCCGAGGAGAAAAAGAAAACGGCGGTCGCCGAAACCGTTGAGCCGGCGCTGTTTCGCGCGGATACCGAGAAATCGCTGTTTGCGGCGGTGAACCAGGCTGAGAAGCAAGCCGGCGAAGCGATTCAAAACGATGATTTTTCCGGCGCCTTGCTGGCGCTTAGCGTGTTGCGCGAGCCGGTTGATTCATTCTTTGAGCATGTTCTTGTAAACGATGAGGATCAGGCGGTGCGTGCCAACCGCCTGGCGCTGCTCGCCCGCATCCGCACGGCCACCGGTCAGGTCGCGGATTTCTCCAGGATCGCAGGTTAAGGCGAAGAAAATATTCTCTGCTACCGGCCGTTCGAGCCGGCTTACAGTCATATGGCGATGATCTCTCCGTGGCAAAAGGGACATGTTCCCCAACCCCACGGAGGCTTCCATGAATTCCGATCACGAAATCGAAGTGACAGAAGAAACTCCCGCCGAGGCGCTTGAATCCGCTTCCGAAACCATTCTCGATCATGCCGCCGCCGCAGCGATCGAAGCCGCTGACCTGTCTGATGACGACGAAGACGGCGACGATGAAGAAGGCGAAGAGTCCACCGAAGCTGCCACGCTCTCGGATGACGACGAAGATGAAGACGAGGACGAAGACGACGCCGAGGACAGCGTGAAGGCTGAAGGCGACGAGTCCGAAGAAGAAGACGACGACAAGGAAGAAGCGGCCTGATCTTTTCAGCCGCCGAGTCTATCGATGGCAAGGCGGCGCCGAGGCGCCGCCTTTTGCTATCAGCCGTCCCCGAAGCCGACTGTCAGCCGCCCCGGCGACGGCCCGTCAGTTCTCGAGAATGCTGACGCGCACGCTGTTTTCGTAGACGTCGACCTGGATCAGCGGTTCGCCATTGACGATGGCGCGCTTGGTCGAGGAACTCATCGCGCCGCCGCGTTCCAGCATGCGCTGCAGGTCGGCGCGCTGGTCGTTGGTCCTGAACCAGCCATCAGCCTCGTCGTCGCTGTCACGGCGGTGGAATTTGTGCCAGTTGGCGCGGTCCTGCCGCACCATCTGCGCGGCATTGTCCAGCGCATAGCCGTCACTCGCCTGATGGTCGCGATCGGAAATGCGCGCGACATAGGATCCCAGCATGTCGTCGGCATGAGCCGCGACGACGCCAAGCAGTGACGCCAGCAATAGGCCTGCTCCGGTTACGATTCCAGATTTTCTCATGGCCCCCCCTTTACCCCTAGTGATGAAATCCCGTCTGCCAGAAATGCCTGGAACGGGGACTGCCTGGCAATGGTGCGCCGGGCGCCAGATCGCCGTCAAGTCACGCCATCGATGTCGGCTGTCTTGGAGCCGAGGCTACTGGGTGTAGCCGTTGGGAGGCATGCGCTGCCCTGCTGCCGGGGCCGGAGCGCTCGGCGGGGCGGGTTTGTTCTCGGCGTTGCCTGAGG
>NZ_RZPL01001019.1:0-1462 GCF_004022805.1 Mesorhizobium sp. M7A.F.Ca.CA.002.04.1.1
CTCCACCACGGCTTGATCCCGCTGAGATCGAACGGGCCGAGCCCCGTCCGCCGCTCAGCGAGCTCGGTCTCGCCGTGCCCCCGAAAACGCCGATGCCCAGGGATTGGCGGGAGGTCTTGCTCTACCGCCCGGTTGTCACATCATCGGCGATGTTCGAAGCCATGGGCCGCAAGGTGTTCATCAGCGGAGTGCGAGGCATCGATCTCGACAGCTCCTGCTCGTTTCATGACGTCACCTGGCCTTGCGGCGTACGCGCCCGCGCCGTTTTCAATTCCTGGCTGAGGGGACGCGCGCTGCACTGTTTCGTACCGCCGGACGTCGAGCGTTTTGCCGTCGCCGCACCGTGCAGGCTGGGCAAGCAGGATGTTGGCGCCTGGCTTGTCTCCAACGGCTGGGCCACGGCGCTGCCGAGCGGCATCTACGGCAAGGCGGAGGCGACAGCCAGGGACGCGGAGATGGGCATGTTCGGCCCGGCACAATAGGCTGTCATTCAATCCCTGATGTTTTGTTTGTTAACCGCCACGGGCGCAGCCTTGATGGGGTCATCGCGCAATCGATTAAATTGCAATGTTCCTTGAAACTGAAATTGCAACACACCGGCCTTATACAAGCCCATCCACAGGAGATCGGCCAGTGACAAAGACTATGGCGAGCACCACCGACCAGGCATGGAAAGGCGTCGCTTTGCTGACCTTTCTGGGAACCGCTGCAATCCTGGGCGTTTCCGTCGGTCTCAATTATCTGCTTCTGTTCTCGGAGGCGCTGACGCCATTTGGGCGCAGCATGGTCACGGCAATCCTGTTGCCTGTCGTTCTTGGTGTTCCGCTTTTTCTGTTCGTTGGATTGAAACAGATCGAGCTTCGTCGCTATCGCCGGGAACTCGACAAGTCGGCAACCTTCGACACCACGACCGGCTGCCTGAACGGAGCGGTCTTCACGTCGATGGTCGAAAAAAGAACCGCAAGGCCGTCGGTGCCGGGGCCGAAATCCGGCGCCTTCCTGGTCATCCATTCGGAGCATCTGCGGTCCATCAACCTGCGCTTTGGTCTTGAATGGGGCGATCAAGCCTTGCGGCTCATAGCCTCAACCATACAATCGTCAGTGCGCGCGGAGGATCTGGTTGGACGCATGGGGACGTCGATGTTCGGGGTCTTCCTCGCCGGCGCGACCGAAGCAGAAGCCAGGGAAATCGGCGAGCGTATCAGGGCGCGCATCGCACAAGTCTATTTCGCGCCAAAAGGCACCGAGGATGCCTTGACGGTCAAGGTCGGCGGCGTGGTGTTCGAGAACCAGGTGGAGTTCGCGGACATGTTCCGGTCCGCCGAGCAGCGCATGGCCGGCGTCCAGGACGGAGCCGCGTTTGAGCTGACGCATCTCCATAGCTGATAGTCGCCGGGAACCGGAGCCAGGGGAATTGTCGGACGCGGACGCCCTCACGCTGCCGGCGGGGTAACCCGAGAAG
>NZ_RZPL01000101.1:0-11074 GCF_004022805.1 Mesorhizobium sp. M7A.F.Ca.CA.002.04.1.1
CGATCTCGTCATGGACTATGGCGACTTCTCGATGACCGGCAAGCTGGTCAACCTGTCGCTGTTCGACCAGACAAAACCTTGTCCCGCCAAATAGTGCCTGTCTAGGCAGCTGATTTGCCACGGCACGGCGTGGTCGTAACGAACGACTTGAACGTGCCGCAATCGTCCCTCAACCTCTTCCAGCGTCCAGGCGCGAGGGGGATCAGCTTGAGCAGGATCGATACGTTCGTCGCGCCGCGGCCCAACCCGGCACTGATCAGGGCCATGACATCCGTCAACCGGATCGTCATGCTGCGCGGCATTCCCGGGTTTCGGGATCTGTTGCCGTTCAATCGCCTGGCCGGTCTGCGCGGCGTCTCAAATGTCCGCCATATCGACTTTCCCGACGCCGATCTTGAGCGGCTGAAGGCCAGTTGCGGGGCAGGGAAGGCGACCTTCATCACGCCCAATCATCCCGAGTTCTTCACCGACTGGATGATCGACAAGGAAATCGTGTCGCAGGTCAGCCCGCTCACGGCCTCATGGGCGACCAATGGTGTCGTCAACGGCCTTGGCCGGCTGATGCAGAAGTTCTGGCTGGCCAACAATCTGATCGCCCAGATTCCCGGCAACAGCGGGGCAGCGAAGGAACACTCGATCGCCTGGGCCTTGAAAGGCCATGGCGTGCTGCTGCATCCCGAAGGCGGCGTCGGCTGGCATGCCAATGTCGTTGCGCCTTTGCTGCCGGGTGCCGTCGAGATGGGACTGGAGGCCCTCAAGCGCGGTCGGGCCACGGATCCCAATTTCAAGGTCTGGATCGCGCCCGTCGTCTGGAAGCTTGCCTTCACCGGCAACGTCGAAGCGGCACTGGCGAAGGAATGCGCCTATGTCGAGAAAAACCTCAAAATAGAACGCCAGGCGACCGACACGCTGCCGCAGCGCATTCACCATGTCTATTCGACACTGCTGGCCCGCGATGAAGCTGCCACCGGCATGCCGTTCGACCAAGGCGCTTCCTATGCCCAGCGTCAGAGGGTTTTGGTCACCGAGCTCAGCCGCCAGCTCGGCAAAAGCATCTCAGCCGACATTGATGTCACCGACATCACCGAGATTCTGCGGCGGGCGCGCCGCTGGCAGCGCGAAAACACTGGCGATGCCGAACGGCAAAGGCAGGTCCGCGCGCTCGTCGATAGGGTTCAGAGGCTGCAACGCGTCGGACCCTGGGCCTGCGCCAATCCGCGCATTAGCCAGGAGGAGATCGCCGAACATCTGAAGCGGATCCGCAACGACTATTGTCGGGGCGGGCTGCGCGACACGATGAACCGATTCGTTCCGCAGCCGGCCGGGCCGCGTTGCGCCCACATCCGGGTGCCGGAGGCACTGGGCTTGCATGAGCATACGGGCTCGATCGACGATGCGGTTGCCGATCTGCACCGTCGCATGCAGGATACAGTCACCAACATCGTCGCCGAGCTTGCAGCCAATGGCGGCTTCATTTTCTATCCGAATCCATTCTATCGTCACTGACATCAGCCGGGCCATGTGGCCGACTGTCGTGACGGATGGAAGGCAGACAGCAAGCTTTATGGCAGCCTATGTCGACGCAGCGATCTGGAACTGGGCCGGCCATCGCTGGTGCCATCTGTTGGCCGACGACACCGACGAGTTGCATCGCTTTGCCGCGCATCTTGGCGTCAAGCGCTCATCCTACCAAGGGCCGCCCAAGACATCGGCGCCGCATTATGACATAACCGGCTTCGAGCGTGACCGTGCGGTGCGGCTCGGCGCCATCGAATGCAGCCGCGAGGAGATCGTCGCGGTCTTCCGGCGGGTGCGGGTGCCGAACGGCAAGATAAAGCGCTGACGGCAGCGCGCGGATCGTCGCACGCCGTACACAGGTCCCACGGCGCTTGCGTTTATCGCGCATCCCCTCTATATGCGCGCTCATTCCACACACGGACTTTGGTGTCTGCCCGGGAGAAATCCGGCTGAAACCTCCGGTGGCGTTCGAGGACAAAGTCCAAAAATGCCTGTGTCCGTGGAGGCTAACCGGAAAGGAACTTTGAATGGCACTGCCTGATTTCAGCATGCGCCAGCTTTTGGAAGCTGGCATTCACTTCGGCCACCAGACCCATCGCTGGAACCCGAAAATGGCGCCCTACATCTATGGCGCCCGCAACAACATCCACATCATCGACCTCTCGCAGACGGTGCCTTTGCTGCACCAGGCGCTGAAGCAGGTTTCCGACACCGTCGCCAAGGGCGGCCGCGTGCTGTTCGTCGGCACCAAGCGCCAGGCGTCCGACATCGTCGCCGATGCGGCACAGCGTTCGGCTCAGTACTACGTCAACTCGCGTTGGCTCGGCGGCATGCTGACCAACTGGAAGACGATCTCGAATTCGATCCAGCGCCTGCGCAAGCTCGACGAGATGCTGGCCGGCGAGGCGCAAGGGTTGACCAAGAAGGAACGCCTGAACCTCGACCGCGAGCGCGAGAAGCTCGACAAGGCGCTGGGCGGCATCAAGGACATGGGCTCGACGCCCGACCTGATGTTCGTGATCGACACCAACAAGGAAGCGATCGCCATTCTCGAGGCCAAGCGCCTCGGCATTCCGGTCGTCGCCATCATCGATTCGAACTGCGATCCGGACAAGATCGACTTCCCGATCCCCGGCAATGACGACGCGGCCCGCGCCATCCAGCTCTATTGCGATCTGATCGCCAAGGCTGCGATCGACGGCATTGCCCGTCAGCAGGGCGCGCTCGGCGTCGACATCGGCGCTTCGATCGAAGCTCCCGTCGAACCGGCGCTCGACCCGGCTCCGGCCCCGGCTGCAGACGCTCCGGAAGCTTGATAATCGAAGGCCGGTTGCGGCCTTCATCTTTCTCATATTCTGGCACGCTAAACAGACGCACCATCGAATACCGATGGTGCGTCGGTGCATTTAAAACAAAGAGGCGACAATGAGCATTTCGGCTGCACAGGTCAAAGAACTCCGCGACTTGACCGGCGCGGGCATGATGGATTGCAAGGCGGCGTTGACCGAGACCAACGGCAACATGGAAGAGGCCGTCGACTGGCTGCGCAAGAAGGGTATCTCCAAGGCTGACAAGAAGGCTGGCCGCACCGCGGCTGAGGGCCTGATCGGCGTCGACAACGGCGTGCGCGAGGCTGCCGTCGTCGAGGTCAATTCCGAGACCGACTTCGTTGCCCGCAACGCCGCGTTTCAGGAAATCGTCGCCAATGTTGCCAAGGTTGCGCTGGCCTACGGCACGACGGAAGCTGTGGCCGCCGCAAAGTATCCAGGTTCCGACAAGTCGGTTGCCGACACCATCAAGGACGCTGTCGGCACCATCGGCGAAAACATGGGCTTCCGCCGCTCGGCCAAGCTCACCGTCCCGCACGGTGCTGTCGCCACCTACGTCCACAACGCAGTTGCCGATGGTCTTGGCAAGCTCGGCGTTCTGGTCGCGATCGAGACCACGGGCAATGAGCATGCCGCCAATGCCTTTGGCCGCCAGGTTGCCATGCATGTCGCCGCCACCAACCCGCTGGCGCTGACGGCCGAGCAGATCGATCCGGCTGCGGTCGAGCGCGAGAAGGCGATCTTCGCCGATCAGGCGCGCCAGTCCGGCAAGCCGGAAGCGATCATCGAAAAGATGGTCGAAGGCCGCCTACGCAAGTTCTATGAGGAAGTCGTGCTCCTGAAGCAGGCCTTCGTGCTCAATCCCGACATCACTGTCGAGCAGGCACTGAAGGATGCCGAGAAGGAAATCGGCGCTCCGGCCAAGATTTCCGCCTATCTGCGCTTTGCGCTCGGCGAAGGCATTGAAAAGGAAGAGACCGATTTCGCGGCGGAAGTCGCGGCTGCGGTGAAGAAATAATCCTTACAAATAGCCCCTGAAGGGGCTTCTCAGCTCAGGCAACTCGGCCGGGTGTCCGCAAGGATGCCCGGCCGATTTCTTGTGCGGTGTCGATAAAGGCCCTGAGCTTCGGCGCCATTGACGCCCGGCGCGGGAAATAGAGGAATAGCCCCGGTTCCTCGATCGCCGTCTGCGGCAGCACCTGGACCAGGCGGCCCGCGGCAAGATCGGCGCGCGCCAGCGGCTCGAAGACATAGGCAAGCCCGACGCCTGCAAGCGCAAGATCGATTGCTGCGAGCGAATCCGTCACGACAACGCTGCCCCGCGTCTCCATGGCGATGTCCTTGCCATCCTCGATCAGATCCCAGCGATAGAGCGCACCGGAGCGGACGAGCCGGTAGCCAATACAATTGTGGTTCGCCAAATCGGCAACGCTGCTGGGACGGCCGTGCCGTCCGATATAAACGGGCGAGGCCACGATGACGACGGAGAACGGCGGCGTCAGCCGGACCGCGACCATGTCCTGGGCGATCATCTCGCCAAGCCGGATGCCGGCATCGAAGCCTTCGCCGACGATATCAACCAGACCCTGGTCAGCGAAGACCTCGACGGTAACCTCCGGATAGCGCTCGGCCATCGCGGCGACCACCGGCGTCACCGCCAATGGTATGGCGATGTTGGAGGCGTTGATCCTGAGCAGGCCAGACGGCCTGCCTTTGACGCTGCGGATACGGTCCATCCGCTCGGCAATATCCTGGAGGGCCGGAGCCGCCGTTTCCACCAGCGCCTTGCCGGCCTCGGTGAGCGAAACGCTGCGCGTCGTCCGTGCGAACAAAGGCTGGCCGATCCGCTCTTCGACAATGCGCACCGCATGGCTGACTGCCGAAGGGCTCATGCCGAGTTCGGCGGCGGCAAGCGCAAAGCCGCCGCGTCGGGCCACGGCGACGATCACAGGCAAGTGGGTGAGCAGGTCCCGGTACATTCATGCATGATATCGCATGGTCCATACGAACAATGCAATCTTATCGATGTCGACCGAGCGGTCCACATTGCCGGCCGCACGTCGGCGATGGGCTGATGGCATCGAGGAGAAAGAACATGAATGCGTTGAAGCGCGTAACTTTCGCGGCAGGCATGGCGTTGGCGCCGATGGACGCCGGCGGGGCGGAGCCATCAGACTGGCGGGCCCTCGCAGACGAACGCGCGGTCATTCGCATTGCCGATGCCATCGACCGGGCCGTCGACGCCCAGGACTGGAAGCTTGCACGCAGCTATTTCGCGGATCGGGCCACTGCCGATTTCAGCAGCCTTTCCGGACAGCCGGCGGCCAACATCGCTTCCGACGACCTGATTGGCGCCTGGGCGGCCAACCTCAAGGGCAGCAAGACAAGCCTGCATCTGCGCACCAATCACCAGGTCGTTCTCGAAGGGGACACGGCGACTGTCCTGTCGAACGGCTATGCCTGGAACCGGATGGAAGGCAATGGCGACCCGCTTTGGGAGGTCTGGGGCACCTATGAGCATCACCTGACGCGTTTTGCGGATGGCTGGAAGGTCGATGGCTTTGCGTTCCGCATGACACACGAGCGCGGCAATCCCTGGGTCAAGACCACTCCGGGCCAGTGACGCTCGGGCATCTATCACCAAGCATTGGAAGACGATTATGACCATGACCTACTACACTCTTGGCAACAGCGGCCTCAGGGTCAGCCGGCTGGCGCTGGGCACGATGACTTTCGGCACGGAATGGGGCTGGGGAGCCGACAGGGATACGGCGCGGGCGATGTTCGACGCCTATGTCGAGGCGGGCGGCAATTTCTTCGACACGGCGGATCTCTACACAGACGGCACGGCCGAAGCCTGGCTTGGCGAATTCATCGCCGAGCGCGGCTTGCGCGACATGGCGGTGATCGCCAGCAAGTTCACCATGAACATGCAGCCCGGCAATCCGAATGCCGGCGGCAATGGCCGCAAGAACATCATGCGGGCCGTCGATGCTTCGCTGAAACGGTTGGGGACCGACTATATCGATCTCTATCTCATGCATGTCTGGGACAGGCTGACCCCGGCCGAGGAGGTCATGCGCACGCTGGACGACCTGGTTCGGATGGGCAAGGTGCGCCATGTCGGTCTTTCGGATGTGCCCGCCTGGTATGCGGGCCGCGCACAGGCGATCGCCGAATTGCGCGGATATGAGCCGGTTTCGGCGCTACAGCTCGAATATTCATTGGCCGAACGCGCGATCGAGAATGAGTTCGTGCCATTCGGCACGCGCCATGGCGCCGGCATCATGGTGTGGAGCCCGCTGGCCAGCGGACTGCTGAGCGGCAAGTATCGGCCGGCTCAGGCCGGAACCGCGGGCCGGCTCGACGGATTTCGCAACTCGACGCATCCGGGGTTCCAAAAGTTCACGCAACGCAACTGGGCTATCGTGGCCGAACTCGAGAAGGTCGCATCCGAGATCGGCCGCAGCATGCCTCAGGTCGCGCTCAACTGGGTAGCGACGCAGCCGGGGATCGCGACCGTCATTCTCGGTGCGACGACGCTCAGCCAAATGCAGGACAATCTTGGCGCGCTGGATTTCGAGATTCCGAAAGCGCATCGCGACCGGCTGGAGAGGGTCAGCAGAACTCCAGCGCCGTTTCCCTATTCCTATTTCGGCGCGCAGATACAGGCGCGCGTCACCGGCGGCGCGACAACCGGCGACAAGCCCTCCAACTACGTGTCACCGGTGCTTATCGAAGGAGAGTCGGCCAGCGTGTCCACCAATTGATTGATGGGACAGGAAACCGGCGAATTTGCCGTTTGGGCGCCGCGTGACATCGCGGCGCCCTTCGTGTATCGGAACGCCATTGTTTCGAGGCGGCGCCTGCGCGAGGGTAGCCACCGAAACGCGCCACATGCAAATGAAGAGGCCCAGATGACGGTGAAGCCCCTCTACCGACGTGTCTTGTTGAAAGCGTCGGGCGAAGCGTTGATGGGCGAGCAGCATTTCGGCATCGACGTTTCAGTGGTGGATCGCATCGCCGGCGACATCGCCGAGGCGCGTGCATTGGGCATCGAGGTCGGTGTCGTCATCGGCGGCGGCAACATCTTTCGCGGCGTGGCCGTTGCCTCCAAGGGCGGCGACCGTGTCACCGGCGACCACATGGGCATGCTTGCCACGGTGATCAACTCGCTGGCGCTGCGCACGTCGTTGAACAAGATCGGCGTCGACGCCGTGGTGCTTTCGGCGATCGCCATGCCCGAACTTTGCGAGAGCTTTTCGCAGCGCCAGGCGACTGCCTACATGAACCAGGGCAAGGTGGTGATCTTCGCCGGCGGCACCGGTAATCCGTTCTTCACCACTGATTCGGCCGCCGCCCTCCGCGCGGCTGAAATCGGCGCCGACGCACTGTTCAAGGGCACTCAGGTCGACGGCGTCTACTCGGCGGACCCGAAGAAGGACCCGAATGCGACGCGTTTCGAGCGCATCAGCCATGGCGAAGTCATAAATCGCGGCCTTTCCATCATGGATACTGCAGCGATTGCACTTGCGCGCGAAAACAACATTCCGATAATCGTCTATTCGATCCACGAAAAAGGTGGTTTCGGCGATATTCTGAGGGGCGGCGGCCGCTGCACGGTCGTCGCGGACGATTGATCGGCGGCCAGGCTCGAAGGGAAACCGGTTTTCGAAGGTCCGATTCGAAGACGGAGCAGTGAGCCCGCATTAGACGGGTCGAGGAGATAAAGATGAGTGGTGAGTACGACGATCTCAAGCGGCGCATGGATGGGGCCATCGCCGCGTTCAAGCATGATCTGGCTTCGCTGCGGACCGGTCGCGCCTCCAGCAATCTGCTTGATGCGATCCAGGTGCAGGCCTATGGCACCACCATGCCGATCAACCAGGTCGCCAACGTCTCGGTGCCGGAGCCGCGCATGATCTCGGTATCGGTATGGGACAAGTCGATGGTCGGCGCGGTCGACCGCGCGATCCGCGAATCCAATCTGGGTTTCAACCCGATCGTGGACGGCACCAACCTCAGGATTCCGCTTCCCGAACTCAACGAACAGCGACGCAAGGAACTGGTCAAGATCTCGCACACCTACGCCGAGAACGCCCGGGTCGCCGCGCGCCATGTGCGCCGCGACGGCATGGACTTCCTGAAGAAGGCGGAGAAGGACGGCGACATCAGCGAGGACGATCAGCGCAAGCGCTCGGACCAGGTTCAGAAACTTACCGACGAGACGATCAGCACCATCGACCACCTGCTTTCCGATAAGGAAGCTGAAATCATGCAGGTTTAGGGTCTTGGCCTCCGGCTGACCCGAAAGCGAGAACATGGCAACGCCCGCGCATGTCGCGATCATCATGGACGGAAACGGACGCTGGGCCAAGGCGCGCGGCTTGCCTCGTCTTGCGGGCCATCGTGCCGGCGTCGAGGCGCTGCGCAAGACGGTGCGCGCAGCACCCGGACTCGGCATCTCCTACCTGACCGTCTACGCTTTCTCGTCGGAGAACTGGTCGCGGCCGAAATCCGAGGTCAGCGACCTGATGGGCCTTCTGAAAATGTTCATCCGCCGTGACCTTGCCGAACTGCACCAGAGCGGTGTGCGGGTTAGAATCATCGGCGACCGGGCAGGGCTGCAGCCCGATATCAGGGGACTGCTCGACGAGGCCGAAACGCTGACTGCCGCAAATGAATCTCTGACGCTGGTGATCGCCTTCAACTATGGCGGACGCGACGAGATCGTTCGCACGGCGCAAAAGCTCGCTTTGGCCGTGGCGCGTGGCGAACTCGACGCCGAGGCGATATCTGCCGAAAGCTTTGCCGTTGCGCTTGATACGCAAGGCATTCCCGACCCGGAACTGGTCATTCGCACCAGCGGCGAGCTTCGGCTGTCGAATTTCCTCCTGTGGCAGGCCGCCTATAGCGAGCTTGTCTTCCTGCCTTGCTACTGGCCCGACTTCAGCCGCGAACACCTTGCCGAGGCCTTGCGTGAGTTTGCTGGCCGCGAACGCCGTTTCGGCGGACTTGGAGGCCAGGACGTCGCTTCGCGACCGGCCGCGGGATGAGCAATCTCCAGCTGCGTGTCGTTTCGGCGATCGTGCTCGCCATCATCACTCTCGGTCTGACCTGGATCGGCGGTCTGCCGTTCCGGCTGCTGTGCGCCGTGATATCGGCGGCGATCTTCTATGAATGGACCCGCATGTCGCGCCCGACCGGGGTCACGGGCCTGGGTTTCCTGCCGGAAGCATTGCTGGTCGTCTTCGTTGGCGCCTTGATCGGCGGCCTGGCCGCCTCCTGGCTGCTACCGCTTGTGGCGGCCATTGTTGCCGCAACGGCGATAGCCGCCTCGCTTCGCAAGACCGGACAATGGGATGCGAGCGGCCTCGCCTATGCCGCGGTTTCAGGCCTGTCGCTCGCCTTGCTGCGCGATGGCGATCGTTCGGGCCTCATTGCCATCCTGTTCCTGTTTGCGGTCGTCTGGGCCACCGATATCCTTGCCTATTTCGTTGGCCGTGCCGTTGGGGGGCCGAAACTGGCGCCCTCTATCTCGCCCGGCAAGACGCGCAGCGGCGCGCTCGGCGGTGCGCTCGGCGGCGTCGTCGCCGGGCTGGTCCTCGCCGTAGCTGCCGGTGTCGGCAATCTGGCATTGCTCGGCCTGGTGGCGCTCGTGCTGTCGATTGTCTCGCAGGCAGGCGACCTGTTTGAATCCTGGGTCAAGCGCCGCCATGGCCGCAAGGACTCAGGCGCGCTCATCCCGGGCCATGGCGGCGTCATGGATCGTGTCGATGGGCTTGTCGCAGCCGCATTCGCCCTATACGTCATCGGCTGGATTTCGGCGAACGCCGATCATCCGGCGCAGGGTCTGTTTCCCGTTTGAGTGGTGTCATTTCAGGTCCTTTGCGCGATGCGCCTTGGATTCGCCCGGATTGGTGTCACAGTCACGGCGCAGTCTGCGCCGTGGAAGAATTTGAGGGTTTGTCTTGAACGAGATTCTTCACGCGCTTTTCAGCACACAAGGCTTTGTCCTCGGCACGCTGGTGCCATTCCTCTTCGTGCTGACCGTGGTCGTGTTCGTCCACGAAATGGGCCATTACCTTGTCGGGCGCTGGTGCGGCATCGGCGTCAGGGCCTTCTCGATCGGCTTCGGCCCGGAACTCTTCGGCTTCAACGACAGCCACGGCACGCGCTGGAAACTGTGTGCGATACCGCTTGGCGGCTATGTCAAATTCGTCGGCGACATGAACGCCACATCGAGCCAGCCCACGTCGGAAGAAATTGAAACGCTGACCGAGGAAGAGCGCAAGGTCGCCTTCCACACGCAGCCGATCTGGAAGCGCGCGGCAACGGTGGTGGCCGGGCCGCTGTTCAATTTCCTGCTGACGATCGTCGTCTTTTCCGTGCTGTTCACCGCCTATGGCCGTTATGTCGCCGAGCCCATGGTGGCCGAGGTGACCGCCGACAGCCCGGCGGCGAAGGCCGGCATCCTTCCCGGCGACCGATTCGTCAGCGTCGACGGCAACAAGGTCGAAACCTTTGGCGACGTCCAACGCCTGGTCTCGGGCCGTGCGGACGACGCAATCACTTTCGTCATGCTGCGCGACGGCCGGGAGGTCACTGTGACCGCGGCACCGCGGCTGATGGAACAGGAAGACGCGCTCGGCAACAAGGTCAAGGTCGCTGTAATCGGTGTCGTCAACAACAAGGAACTCGGCCAGCCACGGCTCATCACCTACACGCCTGTTGGAGCTGTCGCGGCGGCGGTCGAGGAAACCGGTCACGTCATCCAGCGCACCGGCCAGTTCCTGCAGCGCTTTGTTGTCGGGCGCGAAGACAAATGTCAGTTGGGCGGTCCGGTGAAGATCGCCGACATGGCGGGCAGGGCTGCGAAACTGGGATTCGAATGGCTCGTGCAACTGGTTGCACTGCTATCCGTTGGCATCGGAATTCTGAACCTTTTGCCGATTCCCCCTCTCGACGGCGGTCACCTCTTGTTCTACGGGGTGGAGGCTGTCATTCGCCGTCCGGTGTCGGAACGGATGATGGAAATGGCCTATCGGGCCGGGTTGCTTCTGGTGCTGTGCTTCATGGGGTTCGTTTTTTGGAACGATCTGTTTGGGTGCTGAAATCATGAAGAAATTTGGCTTCTGCATGGACGATGTTGAGACGCCGTTTACCATGCAAGGGGATATGAGTGACGCGAAAGCCACGCCGCAGGGTTAAGTAAATACAAATTAACC
>NZ_RZPL01001020.1:0-1461 GCF_004022805.1 Mesorhizobium sp. M7A.F.Ca.CA.002.04.1.1
GAATAAAGACCGTCGGGCTTGCAAACCGTGTCGTCGGGCGCCGTCCATGCACTGCGCACGCCGAACACGAGCTGATCCCTGAATATTGCCGTATCGGTCATGTCGTCCGGTAGCGGCAGCTGTTTGTTTTCGCCGGAAGGCAGCCGAAGGAAGATGTGCGAAGCGAAGAAATTCAGCGTTCGAGCCAGGACCAGATAGCGTCTGTCACCGTCGTACTCGACAGCGGCACCAACGGCGAGATCCTCTTTCTGCGCCTCGAAGATCGGCGTTGCGTCTTCCAGCTTGGTATCGCGCTTCCACAGCTTTATGATTCGCGGATAGCCGGACTCGGTCTTGTCGGCCTCGTCGAAAGCGGCCGAAACAATCACGGTGTCCTTATCCAGCCAGCTGAAACCCGACTTGGAAGCGGGTGCACGAAACCCACCCTCGACAAACGACTTGGTCGCGATGTCGAATTCGCGCATCTCGCTGGCGTCGCCGCCATCCGGCGACATCGAGACAAGGCAAAGGTTGAAGTCGGGATAGAGCCGGCTGGCGCCGCCAAAAACCCATTTTATCCCTTCCTCCGCCGCAAGCTGGTCGAAGTCGATGATCGTTTCCCAGTCGGGCTTCTCGGTCTTGTAGGAAGCGACGGTCGTGCGGCGCCAGAGGCCGAGCACATTGGTCTTGTCCTGCCAGAAATTGTAGACATGGCCGGCTTTTGCCGCGCCGACCGCGATGTTGTCCTCGGCCGTCATCAGGTCGAGCGCGGTCTGGAACGACGCCTGATAGGACGGATCGCCCTGCAATTCGCCAACCGTGATCTCGTTCTGGCGATGTACCCAGTCCAATGACTGCTTGGCTGTCCTGTCCTCCAGCCAGAGAAAGGGATCGTCGGTCGTGGGGGCGGAATTCGGCGTCTGGGTGGCAGGCTTGGTCATGAGGTCTCCGATAAACGCGTTGCTTTGAAAAAGCCAACGCCGACAGGCCGTCGATATTCACCATGTTCAGCGCACAATTGAGGCTTTCCGCCGACCAGCGAGGCTCGCAATGGCCAGCGCCAGGCACAGCAGCCCAAGCGTGATCGGCAGTCCGCCGGCGCCCATAACATCCATGGCGCCCCCCGCCAGCGGCGGCACGGCGATGCCGCCGACCCCCCACATCAAGGAAAAGGCCGCATTGCCGGCGACCAGTGCGGAGCCGGTGAAGCGTTCGCCGAGCTCGATGATCGACATTGTGTAGATGCCGTAGGAAACCGCGCCCCAGACAAAGATCATTGGCCAGATCAGCGGCGACTCGATGAGAAGCGGAAGCAGGACGCAGCCGAGCACCGTGATCGCGACGCAGGCAAGCCGCACCAGGCGCGCGGAAAGCCTTTCCGCCAAAAGGCCGAGCGGCACCTGCATGGCGATGTTGCCGGCGATCATCACCGACAGCAGCGCCGACATGCGGGTTTCGGTGATGCCGTGATGGGTGCCATAG
>NZ_RZPL01001021.1:0-1448 GCF_004022805.1 Mesorhizobium sp. M7A.F.Ca.CA.002.04.1.1
TGCTTGCCGGGGATGGCATCGAGGGTGAAGCGCGCGCCGACTTCGGCGATACGCGTGGCGCCCTTGGTGATGACGATGAAGTTCACCACGATCAGGATCATGAAGACGATGAGGCCGATGACGAAGTCGCTGGCCATCACCAACTTGGAGAAGCCGGCGATGACGTAGCCGGCGGCATGCGTCCCTTCATTGCCATGCGACAGGATCATGCGCGTGGTGGCGATGTTGAGCGACAGCCGCAGCATGGTGGCGATGAGCAGCACGGTTGGAAAAGACGAAAAATCGAGCGGCCGCTGGATCCACAGCGCCACCATCAGGATCAGCACCGAAAGCGCGATCGAAAAGGCGAGGCCGACATCGATGAGAAAAGCCGGGATCGGCAGGAACAGCACGGCAAGTATGATGACGATGCCGATGGCGAAGAAGACGTCGCGGCCGTTCTTGGCGGCCGCGCCGGGCTGAATGCTTTCGCTGATCGCCATATCGTCCTCAAACCCCATAGACTGCCGAGCGCGCGACAGCCCTGTGAGGGTAGTCCGCCAAGCTTGCGCGAGGGTGGGAGACTGGCTAGTTCGAACGATCATGCGCAGGTCGCCGTGTCGGCTAGCCTCGCCAGGAAAGGGAAACCCATGCTTCTGATCATCGGCACCATCCGCTTGCCGCCAAACAAATTTGAGGAAGCCAAGCCCGCAATGGAACGCATGGTTTCAGGCAGCCGCGCCGAGGTCGGCTGCATCCAATATTCCTATGCGCAGGATGTTTTTGATGCCGGGCTCATCCGGGTCACGGAAGTCTGGAGCGACAGGGCAGCGCTCGACGCGCACTTCGCCTCGCCGCACATTGCGGACTGGCGTGCGAGCTGGCCGGCGCTCGGCATAGGCGAGCGCAACCTCGTACTCTATGAAGCCGGCGAGCCCATGCCGACCTGAACGGTCCATCGGCCCGATCGATATCGCGTCCACTTGTCGCCAATGTGGTGTCTGTCGGCATTGTGGTTGCCATGCCGTGCCGCCGGGCGTATCAGGCTGGCTTTCCACTGCCTTTCGATATCGGCGAGCCGCCCCGGTGCTTTCCAGAAACCACAGCGAAGTTTACGCCCGCCGGCTGCGCGCGGTGCTGATCAGGTCGTTGCCCCTGCTCGAGGCACGCGGCATCGTGGTGGTCATCCTCGCCGGTGTCGTAGGCGTCATGGCTGGCATATTGGTCACGGCGATGAGCCAGATCGTGCAGGACCTGCACGGGCTGCTGTTCGGCGTTCAGCCTGGCGGCCGGCTTTCCGGCATGTTCTCGCTCGCCAATCCGATGCAGGCGCTGATACCGGCGATCGGCGGCATACTGCTGGGGCTGACGGTGGTCTGGCTCCGGATACGGAAATTCCGCACACCGATCGACCCGATCGAAGCCAATGCGCTCTATGGCGGGCGCATGTCGCCGACCGACACCTTCAT
>NZ_RZPL01001022.1:0-1443 GCF_004022805.1 Mesorhizobium sp. M7A.F.Ca.CA.002.04.1.1
GGGCAAGGCGCTGTCGATCAAGCTGGTGCATATCCAGCAGTTCGACGACGCCCAGCGCCTCGACAAGCTCAACGTCTTCATATCAGCCAATCCAGATTTCGCGCCGGCCTATTTCCTGTTGGCGCAGGAGTTTTCCGAAGACCGCCTCGGCGCCCAGACGCTGGCCGACAAGCGCAACGAGGCCAAGGCGCTGACCAAGTTCACGTCCTACGAAAAGGATGGCGGGTTGCTCAAATATTTCGTCGACCAGACGCAGTTGGCCGACTGGCTGGACCGCAGCCGCAGCCGGCTGGCGGCGCTTGGCGACGTGCTCGACCCCGCCCGCTTCGTGCCTTCGCTGACGCCGATGCGCTCCAACCAGGGCTGGTCGATGACCATCTCGCTGCCCGAGCCGGCGACCGCCATCTCCTGGCGCATGGGCGACAGCGGTCCTTTCACCGACACCGGTTTCCTGGCCATGAACGACCAGACCACCGGCAAGCCGATGGCCAATCCGAGCTTCGAGATACCCGACAGCACCGTGGCGGGGATCATTGCGATCAAATATCTCGACATCAGGGGCCGCGAGACCGGCCCGTTCGACATCCGCTTCGACCCCGAGACAGCGCTTCAGCAAGGCAACAAGCAGATCCTCGACCAGTTCTGGACCTCGTGGATCGCCTTCGATGCCAGCGGCAACCACGGCCTGGTCTATTTCACCCAGATGCTGTCCTACCGCTGCGCCATCAAACAGGTGCATTACAGCCTGAACGGCGCGGCCCTCGACAAGGAGATCAAGATGCCGCCTTGCGACAAGAAGGACCCCTACGCCATCCCCTACGATTACCAGCCCTATTTCAAGGTCGCCGACAGCGTGAAATCGATGTCGGTGCAGGTTACCTACACCGACGACACCAAGTCGCCGGTGCGGGAATACAAGCGACAGTAGCTCACCCTCCCCTTGTGGGGAAGGTGAAGGTGCGCGATGCAAAATGCCTGTCGCGGCGCTTGCGCAACCGCCGCCGAACGGTTCAGTTTGCGCCTTCAGAATCGGTGACAGCGCAATGACCATCCACACCATCAAGGCCAGAGGCATTTCGGTTTCGCTCGACCTCACGGTCGGCCACATCGCCGACATGGTCGTCGAGGCTGGCGGGCGGCAGCTGAAGCCGCTGCATCGCGCGCCCTGGGTCGATGCGAACGAGACGCTGCCGAAAGACCTGCCGGAAGGCACGGTTCGGCTGTCCGGCGATTTCCTCTGCGCGCCGTTTTCGCGCAGCGATGTCGAGGAAGCGCCGCTGCATGGCTGGACGGCCAACAGCGCCTGGGATGTCGTCGAAAGTGTCGCGACCGACGATGGCTGGCGCGCCGTCTATCGCCTGCGGCACGAGGTGATGGGCGCTTCGGTCGACAAGATCCTGACGCTGCGCGACGGCCATCCCTTCCTCTACCAGGAGCATGTAT
>NZ_RZPL01001023.1:0-1441 GCF_004022805.1 Mesorhizobium sp. M7A.F.Ca.CA.002.04.1.1
GTCTTGGCGGGAATGCCCCACACTTCGGCCTTCGGGTCGCTGGCCAGGATGTTGGCGAACACCTTGAAGCCGGAATCGCGAAAATGATCGGAGACGGCCTGCATCTCGATCGGGTTGCGCAGGTCCGGCTTGTCGGAGCCGTATTTGCGCATGGCCACATCATAGGGAATGCGCTGGAAATTCTGCGTCACCGGCTTGCCGTTGGCGAAGGTCTCGAAGACCCCGCGCATGACAGGTTCCATGGTCGACAGCACGTCGTCCTGCTCGACGAAGCTCATTTCGAGGTCGAGCTGGTAGAATTCGCCGGGCAGGCGATCGGCACGCGGGTCCTCGTCGCGGAAGCAGGGCGCGATCTGGAAATAGCGGTCGAAGCCCGACACCATGATCAGCTGCTTATACTGCTGCGGCGCCTGCGGCAGCGCATAGAAGGTGCCGGGATGGATGCGCGACGGCACCAGGAAGTCGCGCGCGCCTTCCGGCGACGACGCGGTCAGGATCGGCGTCGAGAATTCGGTGAAGCCGACCTCGCCCATGCGCTTGCGCATTTCGGCGATGATTTTTGTCCGCGCAATGATGTTCTTGTGCAGCGTCTCGCGGCGCAGGTCGAGAAAACGGTATTTCAGCCTGATATCCTCGGGATAGTCAGGCTCGCCGAACACCGGCAGCGGCAATTCCTTGGCCGCCGACAGCACCTCGATCTCGCGGGCGAAGATCTCGATCTCGCCGGTCGGCAGATTGGCGTTGGTGGTCTCGGGCAAGCGCGCCTTGACCTCGCCGTCGACGCGGATGACCCACTCGCCGCGCACGGTCTCGGCGACCTTGAAGGCAGGCGAATCCGGATCGGCGACGATCTGGGTCAGGCCATAATTGTCGCGCAGGTCGATGAAGAGCAGGCCGCCATGATCGCGCACGCGATGCACCCAGCCGGACAGGCGAACGGTCGAGCCGACGTCGCTCTTCCTCAACTGGGCACAGGTATGGCTGCGGTAACGGTGCATTGTCATTGGTAAAGTCCGGGGTGCTGGGTTGCAGGCCAAGCATCAAGCCCGGCCTCAAAATTTGCGCGAAAAGCGCATGGGAGGCCGGATTTGTCAAGGCAAGCGGCTTCGACAGGACATCCGTTGTAAACTTGGGCGGCACAATGGATAGCGATATCCTCTACCGCTACGTTTACGGCAAATGAGATCAGGATATGCAAAACCAGAAGCTCTTTCTGACACCTCAAGAGCGCAGCCGCATCGTCAACCTGCTTGACGCGGCTCGCATAGACGATTGGGCGCGGTTCAAAGCCCTCTCCGATGGTGACTTTCCGAACGACGAATCGATGCGGGAGCAGTTCGACGGATCGCGGCTCATAATCGACTACGATCGTATCGACCCGGAACAGCAATTCGCTGTTGGCGTAGATCCCGACGGTTTCCGGCTCATCACCGGTCAGTTG
>NZ_RZPL01001024.1:0-1434 GCF_004022805.1 Mesorhizobium sp. M7A.F.Ca.CA.002.04.1.1
CTTCTCAAGGGTGCCAGACGGAAACGAGACCGTCAAGAAACAAGCGGTCGGCTCCGAGTTCATGGATGACGTCGCTGCTGTAGGCGGGCAGGCCGAGCGCACTGCCGATCGTTTGCGCCATCGCTTTCGAGAACAGGAAGCCGCTGCGCCGTTCGGTATCCTTCCACTCGACGACCTTGAGCTTGGCATCGACGCCCTTGGTCGCCAGCCAGTCGACCGCCACGGTCTCGCCACCGACGGCGTCGATCAGCCCGTTGGCAACGCCCTGGCGACCGGTGAATATCGAGCCGTCGGCAAGCACCAGCGCTTGTTCGCGGCTCATCTTGCGGCGTTCGGCGACGATGTCGACGAACCAGTTGTAACTGTCGAGGATGAGCTTGCGAACCATGGCGCGCTCGTCGTCATTGGTCGGCTTGAAGGGAGAGGGCGCGGCTTTCAGCGGCGAGGATTTCACCTCCTCCAGCTTGACGCCGAGTTTGTCCATCAGGCCGCTGACGTCGGGATACTGGATCAGCACGCCGATCGAGCCGACGATCGAGGTCTTGCGGGCAACGATGTGATCTGCGGCACTGGCGATCATATAGCCCGCCGATGCGGCGAGCGTGCCGACTTCCGCCACCACCGGCTTGTCGGCGGCCAGCTTGCGCACTTCTTCATAGATCGATTCACCGCCAACGGTGGTGCCGCCAGGCGAATCGATCGACAGGATCACGCCTTTCACCTTCGATGAAAGACGGATGGTTTCCAGCCGCTTGATCAGTTCCTCGTCCTCGGTGATCGTGCCTTCGATCTTGACCTTGGCAATATGGTCGACCGTCGAGCCGCCGAAATCGTCGCCATAGAACCAGGTTGAAAGCGCAATCACCCCAAGGGCTATGATGCCTATGGCGACGACGCGCCAGAATGTCAGCTTGCGCCGCAAACGGCGGCGGTCGATCAGGTCGTCGGCTCTCAGTGCCATGGTCAGCCTTTCAGTCGGCGGGAGGAGACGCTTTTAGACCATGATCCTCCCATCTGGAAGCAGTTCTCTTTTGCGCATGGCGAGACAAGTCGGCGCCTGGACGTGAGGTGGCTATCCGCGTCGGCAGTCGACGGGGCCGGGTCGGGCCCTCTCCAGGCGTCGGTCTGCTCACATATTCGTGCAATCGCCACCAGGTCGGGCGACGAGACCGATGGCTGATAAATTTTACGCCGCGTGTCTGTTTCTGCTATGGAGAACACGCAGTTGTGCGGACTTCGTTTTCGTCTGTACAAAGGCGGCTGTCACATTTTTGCAGTTTTCGTGGGCTTGTGCTTGCTTGAAAGCGCCGGCGTCCCACCTATAGGCGGTGCCCAAGGGCGGGCAGGGTTAGAAGAAAGCAGTGAATGTTAGCGCGACCGATTGAACCGACCGACGCCGAGGCGGTGTTGGCTCCCCCGGCGGGCGGCCGGACG
>NZ_RZPL01001025.1:0-1432 GCF_004022805.1 Mesorhizobium sp. M7A.F.Ca.CA.002.04.1.1
ATGTTGCCCCACATGTCGGAGGCGATCGCCTGGATTTCGGCTTCGCTCTTTTCCGGATAGGCCTTGCGCAGATTGTCGACGGCGACCTGATGGCGTCCCACCCGGGGGCCGACCAGGCGTGCGACGCGGTCGGCGAAATTCAGCGCACTGTCGGCCGGCAGCAGGCGCAGGACCGAGATGATCATCATCGCTGCCCGCGCCACCAGCCAGTAATTGAGCTGGCGCAGTTGCCTGCCGTAACGAAATTTGAGGTCCCGGCGGAACTTCTTGAATACAGAGGTCAAGGCTCTAGCCGACGCGCAGGATGATCTTGCCGAAAACGTCGCGGCCTTCCATGCGCTTCAGCGCGGCGTCGATACCGTCGAAGCCGACTTCGGTGTCGATGACGGGTGCGACCTGTCCCGCCGCCATTTTCTGCATGGCGTTGGCCATGTTTTCCATGCGGCAGCCAAAGGAGCCAAGCAGTTTCAATTGCTGCTGGAACAGCTGCATCAAATTGATCTGCGTCGACACGCCGGAGGTCGAACCGCAGGTCACCAGGCGGCCGCCACGCTTCAGGCACAGCATCGAGGCGGCGAATGTGTCGGCGCCGACATGTTCAAAGACGACGTCGACGCCCTTCTTCTTGGTCAGCTTGCGCACGACGCCCTCGAAACGGTCGTCGCGGTAGTTGATGACATGGTCGGCGCCGAGCGCCTTGGCCTTGTCGATCTTGTCGTTGGAGCCGACCGTAGTGATGATCGTGCAACCCATCCGCTTGGCCAACTGGATGGCCGCCGAGCCGATGCCGGATCCGCCGGCATGGATAAGGATGGTTTCGCCGGGTTGAAGCCTGGCGTTGTCGAACAGCATGTGCTCGACGGTGCCGAAGGTGACGGGCGCCACCGCCGCCCCGATGTCGGTCACGCCGGGCGGGGCAGGGACCAGCAGGCGGGCCGGCAGGTTGATCTTCTCCTGCGCGAAACCGTCGAGATGGAAACCGTGCACGCCCGAAACATGTTCGCAGAGGTTGTCGCGGCCTTCGCGGCAGGCTCGGCAGAGGCCGCAGGTGCGCGCGCCATAGATCGACACCAATTGTCCGGGCAGCAGGCTGGAAACGCCGGGGCCAACCGCCTCGACCTCGCCGGAGGCCTCCGCGCCGACGACCAGCGGCAGCTTGCGCTTGGCGAAGGCCATGCCGCGCCAGCCCCAGACGTCGATATGGTTCAGCGCTACTGCCTTGATGCGCAGCGTGACTTCGCCGAGTGCCGGCGGTGGAGGAGGCGGCAGGTCCACCGTCTCAAGACGGCGGTCCTCTATAAGTTGCAATGCGCGCATGGGGCCTGTCGGTTCAGTCTGGCTGAAAAAGGTCGCTTAGACCGGTTCCCGCGCCATGACAAGGCAAGTGTTCTGGCCGCCGAAGCCGAAGGAGCTCGACAGAACGGTGCGGACC
>NZ_RZPL01001026.1:0-1430 GCF_004022805.1 Mesorhizobium sp. M7A.F.Ca.CA.002.04.1.1
CAATGAGACCCAGCGCCATCGTCCACGAAGCAACTCTTCTCAACGGCAACGACTCCCAGCGACCGGTCCGCCGCTCGATCGTCGCGGCTTTCGAAGGGTAGCCGCCGTGCCCTCCTCCGTCCACCAGCGATGTCGTTGCTGAAGCGGCCGCGCCACGCCGACCCCGAATTGCGCGAAAACAAGCAGTTGGAACAATTTCGCGATTCAAATCCTGAAGCGCTTCGCGCAACGAGGGATCCCTTGAGGACAGGCTTGCGGCGCCGAAGACGAACTCGCGCCAAACCTCACTTCCTGCCTTGCGGATGGATCGTCTCACCGCGCTTCAGCATTGCCACAAACGCTTCGATCTTCCTCTTGCGCCCGGCCTCCGTCTTCATGTTGTGAATGCGGAAGGCGAGCGCGAAGCGGTTTTGCGCGCTGAGCTTTGCCAACATCGCCTTCGCAGCGGGTTCGGCGTCTATGGCCGCTTGCAAATCATCGGGAATTTTCATCTCCTTGCCGCTGCCATAGGCGCGCGCCCAGCGCCCGTCCGCCTTCGCCGCTTCGACCTGTTTGAGCCCATGCTCGGTCATGCGGCCCTCCTCGACCAGCCGCGCCACATTGTCGATGTTGATCAGGCTCCAGATGCTCTTCCTGCCGCGCGGCGTGTAGCGCTGCAGGAAGCTCTTGTCGTCCAACCCTTTGCGCACCGCATCGATCCAGCCGAAGCACAGCACCACGTCGATGGCTTGCTTGGGGGTGATCGATTTCAATCCCGACCCCACCTTGTGCACCTTGATCCAGACTTCGGTTTCCGTGGCGTGGTGCTTGCTCAGCCAGGCGTAGAAGCCGGCAGGATCCGCGAATTCGTGGACCTTGGCGGGATCGACCTTGATCGGCGCCATCAGTCGGCCTGCCCGTTCGATGCTGTTGCCCCTCGCGTCATCGCTCTCACTGTCGTCCTGCCTCCGGCATCATGCCCATCGTCATTGGCCAGCATCGTGGCATGAATTGCTGTCAGTTTCCGGCAGCAAACTTGGCAGGCGCGCACGGCGTTCCTTCGCGCCCGTCGGCCCGAACATTTTTCTTCCCGCCCCACTGTAGAAAGTCCCGGAATACCTGCCATGCTCGTGCTCGGGCACGCCGTCTCGCTCCCGGGGGAATACGCATGAAATCTCTGTTGCTCGCCTTTGTGTTGTTTCTCCCCACGGCCACCCTCGCCGAGCCGATCGAAACCCGGAAGATCATCACGGCTGTGACTGGCGATTTCAATGGCGACGGCGCCGTCGATCTTGCCATGGTGGTGGAGACCGAACCCGGCCATCCGATGGACGTCCACTTCTTCCTCAGGGACAGGAGCACAATTACCTCAAACCCGTCGAGATCGTGCACGAGCAGATCCAAGGGGAATGGAACGGCTACGAGCGGGCGGGCTACGAGAACTCCGACAC
>NZ_RZPL01001027.1:0-1430 GCF_004022805.1 Mesorhizobium sp. M7A.F.Ca.CA.002.04.1.1
GTCCAGGAAGGGCTGAACAATGCCTATCACCACGGGCTAGGCAAGGATCAGGCGGTGAGTGCCGGGATGAAAGGTGGCAGGCTTTTTGTCGAAGTGTCGGACCGCGGGCCGGGTTTCGATCCGACGGCACGGGTCGAGGGCCTCGGGCTCGCCGGCCTCAGGGAACGGGTCGAAAGCATTGGCGGACAGTTCGAAACCTTGACCGGGCCGCAAGGTACGCGTTTGGTGATCCGTCTGTCGGTCGAGGAGCAAGCATGACTGGGACCATTCGCATTGCCATTGTCGACGATCATCCCCTCTTTCGCGAAGGTGTGACGCGCAGCCTGTCGGAGATCGGAGGCTTCGAGATGGTTGGCGAGGGCGCCACGGCGCAGGATGCCGAACGCCTCGCCGCGACGATGCGGCCCGACATCTTGCTGCTCGACATCTCGATGCCGGGCGGCGGGCTGAGCGCGGTCGCAAGCATCCTCGCCAACCATCCCGCCCAGAAGATCGTCATGCTGACCGTCTCGGAGGCCAATGCCGATGTGACCAAGGCGCTGAACGCAGGGGTGAATGGCTATGTCCTCAAAGGCGTCGGATCGCGCGGCCTCGCCGACATCCTGCGCAATGTCGCAGCCGGCGAAAGCTATCTCTCGCCGACACTATCGGCCCGGCTGCTTTCGGATCTCCAGTCCCAGCAGCCGACCGACGGCTTGGCGGAACGGCTGCGGCAGCTCACCGATCGGCAAACGGAAATCCTGCGGCTGGTGGCGGAGGGGCTGAGCAACAAGGAAGTCGCCTTGCGGCTTGAGTTGCAGGAGAAGACCGTCAAACATCACATGACCGGAGTGCTGTCGAAGCTCAATGTGCGAAATCGCACCGAAGCGGCCTTGATGATGCGTGAGTGGCGCGACCGCGACAGGCCTTCCTAAAGCATTTCACCGTTTCACGGAAACGGCGAGCTGCTCTAACTCTGTGACGCAATTCCCAAGGGAACGGGAAAACCGCTTCACACTTTTTCTAGAATTGCTCTGGGCAGGTCCGAAGAAATGCGCAGCGGTTTCCCGTCCCGGATTGCGCAAAAGCGCGTCGCGCCTCGGGACCGCAGCCATTGCGGTGCCGAAAACCGGGACGACGCCGGCCGGAAACGAGGTCACCTCCGCCGGGGGGCGGCGGAGGTGACGTGCAAAGCTGACCGTTGCCTGTTGGCCAGCTTCACAAGGCCTTGAGACGATTGGCATCGGCCGGCGTGGCCTGGCGGTCGATGATCGTGCGACCGAGAGCGTCCTTCATGCTGAAACGACCGTTCTCGAGCTTTTCCGTTATGCCGTCGGGATGCCTGACTGTGATCTTGTTGCCGGTCACGTCGACCTTGTCACCGGTCTTTGCATTGACATGGCTCCCGCTCTTACCCTGACTGGATCCTGATTTGCCGTTGTTGCCACTGT
>NZ_RZPL01001028.1:0-1430 GCF_004022805.1 Mesorhizobium sp. M7A.F.Ca.CA.002.04.1.1
GATCTGGCCGACATTGCCGAGCGGCTGCAAATGGCCGGCGAGATCGGGCCGCCGGCAGGCGACCCGGATGCGATAGCCGCGCTTGGCCAACGCGCGCACGACATGGCGGCCGACAAAGCCTGACCCGCCAAAGACGACGACGAGCTTTGGGGTCTGCAGGATTTCGGTCATGGCTGGCTCCGGCGCTCGCAGGCTTGGCTGAAGCCGTTTCATAATCCGTTTCGTGCCAAAGGCAAAGGGCGACGCGTCGTCGCTATCAGCCTGTCAGAACGCTTTGCCGATACGGTTGTCGACCGAATGGCGGTTGCCGCCGCGAATGACGAAGAAGAGCAGGATCGCTGCCCACAGCAGCGACTTTTCCGCACCCGAATAGCCTTGGCCCATGGTGACCCAGTGGAACCAGACCGTGACCAGCAGCACGAACAGGCCGGCAAAGGCGGCCGGCCGCGTCAAAAAGCCGATGGCGATGAAGATGCCGCCAAAGAATTCAGTGCAGGCCAGAAGCAACGACCACAACGCGCCCGGATAGAAGCCGAGACCCTCGACCATCTCGGCAGCGCCGAAAGGATTGGTGATCTTCTGCGAACCGTGGATGGCGAGAAACCCGCCGGCGACGACGCGAAGAACGGTTTCGGCACCATCGTGCAGGGCCGCGTAAAACCTGCCAAGGACCGGGATGACAAGGGCGTTGCGGGGATTGTCCGTGCTTGCCGACATTGTAGCTCCTCTGTTTTGCTCAATCAGCGCAAACGGCCGATCAGGTTGGTCGAAGTCAAATAAACAAAAGTTGACCAAAACGAGAATGTTTTACCATCGTGCGATCAAAACGCAGAAAACCCCGCCGAAGCGGGGTTTTCCGGGTGACATCCATGCGAAGCCAGGGGCCGACGGCGCGGCCTGACCTGAGACGGTATCAGGAGGGCGTGAAGCAAGTACGCCCACCCCAGCCCTGAACATCCGACATGGTGCCACCAACCTTCTTGCAGGCGGCGACGAAATCAGCGCTGCAATTGGCGAATTTTGCATGGCCGTTCTTGCAGTAGTGGTCTTCGGTGGCCCCGCCGCTCGGGGCAGCGATGACACCCGGGCTGGACGGCTTGACCGGTGCGGCCTTCAGGGTGGCTGCCTGTGTGGCGCCCATGAACGAGCCGAGCAGAAGGACGGCGGTCAGCATGGTGATCTTGGTGTTGGTCATGGCAATTTCCTTTGATTTGGGTTGAGTTTTCCGAAGCGCGAAGGACCGGCCTTCGCGTGATGCAGGCTTTCGATTTCGGTTTGCTGCTTCCCTCGGTGTGGATCGGGCAAGCTCGCCTTGCCCTGGACAAAGCTGGGTCGCAGCAAGGCGCGGAAAGGTTCAGCGGCGCGCAAAGAAAATCGCACTGCGCCGCGCCTGCGGCGGACGAATTCCAGATAACTAATTGATATTTAAT
>NZ_RZPL01001029.1:0-1417 GCF_004022805.1 Mesorhizobium sp. M7A.F.Ca.CA.002.04.1.1
GATCGGCACAGCGCGGGTGGCAGCGCTTGCAGGCGCGCAGCTGTTCGAGGGGACTCAATCAACCGGCATCATTTCCAGTGGCGGCAAGATCAAGGTTTCGACGTCGAGAGGCACGGTGACGGCGCAGAAATGCCTGATCGCGGTCAACGCCTATGGCGGCGCGCTCGAGCCGGTGAGTGCCGCGCACGTCATGCCGATCGGTTCCTTCATCGGCGCGACCGTGCCTCTGGGAGCCGACTCGAACGTTTTGCGGGGCGGCGAGGCGGTCGACGATTCCCGCTTCGTCGCGCGCTATTTCCGCAGATCGAAGGACGGGCGGCTGCTGTTTGGCGGACGCGAGGTCTATGGCGTCAACGATCCCCGGGATATCCACATCCACATCCGTCGCCAGATCGCGGAACTCTATCCGGCGCTCGGGGATGTCGAGATCACGCATGGCTGGGGCGGCTATGTCGGCATCACGGTGCCAAGAAAGCCGTTCGTGCGCGAAGTGATGCCCAATGTGATCTCGGCCGGCGGCTATTCCGGCCACGGCGTCATGCTGTCGAACTACTTCGGTAAACTCTATGCCGAAACCGTTGCCGGCAACCGCGACCGGCTGAAGCTGATCGAGGATCTGAAAATCCCGCCTTTCCCTGGCGGCCGGCGTTTCCGCACGCCGCTGCTGTTCCTGGCGCTCAACTGGTTTGCGCTGCGCGACAGGATCTAGCCGGCCGGCCTGATGTAATATTGTAATATTTGTTGTAACATTTGTTGCCCGTGCGACGCATTGCGCAATTTCCCGCAAAGGCGCAGAATCCTCTATGTTGGCGTACTGATGCCACAATCGCAGGCGAAAGCTGCCGGTTCTGGGCGATTGTTCGGGGATTGTTGCGGGCCTGCCCGCGTTGTTTTTGGGACCGATGCGGATCAGACGCCGGACTTCCGGCACCGATTGAAAGAACGTCGGCCCGCTTATGGAGGTGGCAAGAGTGAGAGAGCCCTTCAGTTTCGGTACGCCGGAACGTCGGCGCTTTGCCATGCAGTTCGGATACGACATGCGGCCGTCCTTCTGGCAGGAAGTCCGTTCGAACTCGCATCTGGTGATTGCCGCGATCGGCACCGCCGCACTGCTTGGCGTCGCCGCCGTGGCGCTGTGGCTGGCGCTGCCGGCCAGCGACAGGCAAGCGGCAGCGAGCCCCGAACAGACCATTCCAACGGTTCCGGTGAAGACGACGAAAATAACCCCGGTTGGGGCCGCGGTCGCTGCGGCAGCCGTACCGCAGGCGCGCAAGTCCGACGCAATTCCAACAACTGTGGCGGCCGCGCAAGACAACATTCCCGCACTCGCCGCCAATGACCCGCGCTGGACCGGTTCCCAGCTGAAGGCCGCATCCGCGTCCGATTCGACTGCTCCCAGCCAGGTGGCGGACAAGGC
>NZ_RZPL01000102.1:0-11014 GCF_004022805.1 Mesorhizobium sp. M7A.F.Ca.CA.002.04.1.1
GAAAACGGCAGACGCGGTCGGCCCGGTGGCGGGCAGCCATGTCGCGCTGACGCTGGCGACCTACCTCGTTCTCTATGTGCTTTTGCTGATCGCCTATCTCGGCGTGCTGGTGCACCTGGCGCTGAAGGCGGCGAAGGACGGCGATTCATCGCCGCTGCCGGGCGTCATGAACGCCGCCATGTCACAGCCGGCGGCTGGCGAGTAGGAGAAGAAGATGAGCTTCGACTGGCCAACCGCGCTTCCCCTCATCTTCGCCGGCCTGATGGGCCTCGCCATCCTGATCTACGTCATTCTCGACGGTTTCGATCTCGGCATCGGCATCCTGTTCGCCGCCGCCGAAGACGCCGAACAGGATACGATGATTGCCGCGATCGGCCCGTTCTGGGACGCCAACGAAACCTGGCTGGTGCTGGCCGTCGGCCTGCTGCTGGTCGCCTTCCCGCTGGCGCATGGCGTCATCCTGACGGCGCTCTACATTCCGGTCTTCGTGCTTTTGCTCGGGCTGATCCTGCGCGGCGTTGCCTTCGATTTCCGCGCCAAGGTGCCAGCTGGCCGGAAGCATCGCTGGAACCGTATTTTCTTCCTGGGTTCGCTCATCGCCTCACTGGCGCAGGGCTACATGCTGGGTGTCTATGTGCTCGGCCTCGATGTCGGCCTCGGCGGCATGGCGTTCGGCGTGCTGGTGGCGTTCTGCCTTGCCGCCGCCTACGCGGCGATGGGTGCCGCCTGGGTGATCTACAAGACCGAAGGCGAGCTGCAGAAGAAGGCGGTGCGCTGGCTGCGCACGACGCTGGTGCTGACCGCACTCGGCATGGCCGCGGTGTCGCTGGCGACGCCCTTCGCCAGCCCGCGCATCTTCGACAAATGGTTCGTCTGGCCGGAGATGCTTTATCTGTCGCCGCTGCCGATCCTGTCGGCGCTGCTGTTTCTGTGGCTGTGGCGGCAGACCTTCCATCTGCCGAAGCCCGACGACCGCCATTCACTGACGCCGTTCCTGACGCTGGCGGCCATCTTCGCGCTTGGCTTTGCCGGCCTCGCCTGGTCGTTCTACCCGTTCGTGGTGCCGGATCGCCTGACCATCTGGCAGGCAGCCTCGGCACCGGAAAGCCTGGCCATCATCCTGGCCGGCACCGTGGTGGTGCTGCCGATCATCATCTTCTATTCCTTCTATGCCTACCGGGTGTTCGGCGGCAAGGCGACCGACCTGACCTACGATTGATCCGCTCCATCTCTTTGACGCAAAGCGCCATGGGCTTTCTCAGGAAGGGCTGCTTTCAGATCAGCCCGGAATCGCGCGCGGCAGCTGTGGCCTCGCCACGCGAGATGGCATCCAGCTTACCCAGAACCGCGGAGACATGGTGATCGACGGTTTTTGGTGAAATGGTCAGATGCTCTGCGATCCGCTTGTTGGAGAAGCCGCGCTCGATCAGTTGCAGCACTTCCATCTGGCGTTGGGTCAGGCCGGCGCTGTTGGCGCGCGTGGTCTGGCGCGGCCCCCGGGCGATGCGAATGACGCCGTTGCGCCGCATGATTTCGCGCACATGGCTCGCAACCGGCTTGGCTCCAAGGGTCTCGAATATCTCGAGTGCCGCACGCTGCGCCGGCTCATCGCCCTGGGCGAGCGCGAGCGCACGTTCATAAGGTGCGTTGAGATCCGCCCAGACCGCGGCCGCCCCTTGCCAGTCGCCAGCCAGGAGCATTCGGTACGGCGCGGCCATGCCGGCCGTATCCCCCGCGTCGCTACCGGCGGAGAGGATCTGGCGCCAGCTGGCCAGTTCGGCAAACATAGCCCGCGTCGGCGACAGGGTCTCGGCAAGGTCGATCAGCCGCAGCGCCTCGGCGATTTCCGCCTCGCCGAGCCATGCCTGCTCGGCGACGATGGCGGCGTACGGCAACAGCCGCTGCAATTCGGCTCCCCTTTCCAGGAACCGATTCATTTCCGCCAGCAGTGGCTCGGCCGAAGGATCTCCGCGCCGAAGACGCAGTTTCACCAGGGCCACCAAAGCGGGATAGCGGACCAGCGCCGTCGCCTGGTCATTGCTTATGACATCCAGAGCCTCGGCGGCGGCTTCGTTCCAGTATCCCTGACGCAACAACAACTGTGCCCGAACCCCACGCATATAGTCACGCCAAGTCGCCAGATCGTTCTCGACGCAATAGTCGATGCCGCGATCAAGGAAGGATTGAGCCTGGCTGTAGCCCAATTGGTTGATCTCGCCACAGGCGCAATTGGTGAAGGCACGCGCGGCGTGCTCCTGAAAATTCTGCTCCAGCGCGATTTCAAGGCTGCGGGCGAGATGCAGCCGGCTGCTGGCCAGATCCAGCCACTGCTCGGCGGCGCCGACATTGTTGAGCGCGTGACAAACGACATCCTGCCGGTCCAGCTGCTCGGCAAGCTCGATCGCCCTGCCGCCCAGCGACAGGGTCTCGTCGAGCCTCTCGGCCAGCATCGCCAGCTGCGAAAGGTTCGAATAGGCCATGGCAAGTTCGGCACTGGCGGGAACTGCCTCCAGCAACGCGACCGCCTGGGCGCCGAACAGGTCGGCTGCCGGGCGGTCGCCCAACAGATAGGCGAAGCGCGATAGCCACCTGAGGCTGTCGCCTTCCTTCAGCGTGTTGCCAAGCGCCTTTTGCAACGCGCGGGCTTGTTCCTGCGCCTTGATGGCCTCGTCAATGCGGGCGATCAAGTGACACTCGAAGGCATACTGCTCGTAAAGTCCGGCGCGTTCTTCCACGGGCAAGGTGTCGGCCTGCCGCAAGGCGACCTCATAGTAGCCGGCGGCGTCGCGATGGGCGCCGACACGCGAAGCCTCGCGCGCGGCGATCGGCGCGAATTCGCGCACCGCCTCGAAATTGTGCGCTTCCACGGCGTGATGGACCAGGCGTGCGGTGGCGACGCCGCCGTTTTCAAGCAGCGCCGACAGCGCGCGCTGGTTGAACAGTCTCCTGTAACTTGTCGTCAGCATCATCTCGATGGCGCGGCGTGCGATTTCATGGCGGAAGGCATAGCCATCGCCCAGATCGTCGAGCAGCCCATTCGACACACATTCCGCCAGCTGTCCGGCGCTGGCGACGCCGCACAGGCCCTGCAGAGCCCAAGCATCGGCCCGCCTGGGAAACACCGACACCGCGTCCAGCATCGAGCGGGCACCGGCGGACAGCCGTTCGGCCCGCGCCACAACGGCGTCCCGCACGCTGGCCGGTGGCGTCATCTCATTGTCGGCACACAGGAGCTCGGTGACGAAGAAGGCATTGCCGGCGGTGACCCGGTAGATGGCGTCGCCATCTCGGCCGGCAGCGCTGGCGAGCGACAGGACGGCCGCCTCGCTCAACAGCGGCACGTCGATACGGGCAACGTTGCCCGACGGAATTTCACCCAGCGCCCGGCGCACACGCGCCTGTCCTTCGCTGCGGTCGGTGCGCGCCGTCAACAGGACCAGGATGTGGGTGTTGGCGATGCGCCGGCCAAGAAAGCGGACGAAATCGAGCGTCGCGTCGTCCGCCCAATGCAGATCCTCGATTACCAGAAGCGTCGGCTGGGTCCTTGTCTCGAACACGTCGAGGGCACCGGAGAACAGTGGCAGCCGCTGACCCTGCCTGGCGTCGATCGCCTGCGGCATCGCCCATTGCGCCTCGCGGGCGAGGTCATAGAGCGGTCCGAGCGGATCGGGGATCGACAGGTCCTCGCAGGCGCTGCGCAAGATGCGCGTAGCCTTGGCCGCGCCGGCGACGAAGGCCTCGACCAGTGCGGTCTTGCCGGCGCCGGCCTCGCCCGACAACGCCACCACGCTGCCGCGACCACGCGCGGCTTCGGCGAGAAGTCCGTCCAGCTGCTCCAGCTGTGTCTGCCGTTCCAGAAGCATGATCATCCGCTTTTCGTGATCCGGGTCGCCGCCGCACCCCGCTTTCGTCAGGCAGGATAGCGCGGCCCGGTATCGGCTTTGTGGCTCCAGCAGTGAACGCCGTTAACATGGGGAATCGTCCCACGAAACATAGGGAAAGGTTCCGATGCGCGCCCCTGGCGAGCGTGATCAATGTCCTCCGCGCTCAAAACCGGGCGTGAAACAGTAAAAAGGAACCTGATATGCCTCGCTATGTGGTTGAACGTACATTTCCCAACGGCCTCAGCGTGCCGGTGAACGAGGCCGGCGCCGATGCGCTGGGCGGCGTCATCATGCGCAACGCGGAGAAAGGCGTGACTTGGGTGCAGTCCTTCGTCTCGCCCGACAAGAAGCAGAGCTTCTGCATCTATGACGCGCCTTCGCCGGAAGCGATCCGCAGCACGGCCCAGAAAAACGCGCTGCCTGTCGACAAGATCACGGAGGTGCGGGTTCTTGACCCTTACTTTTACCGTTGACCCGATCGATGAGTATCAAACTGCCCTTCGCGGCGACGGCAGCGTGCCTGACGAATCGTTCAGCGGGCCGTCGGCGGCGTCGAGACCCGTCGGACGAGACCCGTTACCGGGCCGGGCTTTCTGGCGGCTGGCCTCGCTGCTGTTCGCGCCATTGCGCAAGAGTCGGCGTCGATTGCCTCCGCAGGACGATTATCTGAGACGCGACATCGGCCTGCCGGAGCTCGAGGGTCTGCCGCACTACTGGGACTTCACCCGGTACCAATGATGCGTGCAGCCGAGATCCGACGTCGCAGCGGGAGCGGCGGCTCCCGCGCGCCATCAACAAGGAGGAGAGAACATGAACATCCATCTGTGGACCAAACACCTCATCAACCTGTCGATCGCGGCCACGGCGGCCAATGCTCACAACGCTGGCGCGCTGGACGAGAAGGTGCGGGCAGCCAACAGCCGCTTCGAGAACGTGGCGATGGCGACGGCCGAGGGCTATGCGCCGATCCCTTGCGCCAGCGGCATCACCGGCGGCGCCATGGGCATCCACTATGTCAATGCCGGTTATCTGAAGGACGATGCGGTCGAACTCGCCAAGCCCGAGGCGGTGATGTACGAGCCGATGGCAAACGGCAAGCTGAGGCTGGTGGCCGTCGAGTACATCACCTCGAAAGGTCCGGCTTCGCTGGAAGGGCAGCTGTTCAATTTCGACAGCGCGCCCAACCGCTACGGTCTAGGCCCGTTCTATGAACTGCATGTCTGGGCCTGGAAGAAGAACCCGGCCGGCACCTTCGCCGACATGAACCCGACTGTGTCGTGTGACGCGATGAAGGCCATGTAGCCGGCAGGGGCGGGGCGGCTGAGTGCGCAAATCTCCCCCCGCGAGGGGGAGATTGGGCATTCTTAGTTGCTCGCCGACAGCACCAGCACCGGCTTCTCGCTATAGAGCGCCGGGAACAGGGCCTTCAGGTTCGCCACCTTGGGCAGGTCGTTGTAGACGATGTAGGGATAGGTCGGGTTCAGCGTCAGGAAGTCCTGATGATAATTCTCGGCCGGATAGAAGGTCTTGCCGGTTTCCAGCGTGGTGACGATCGGCTCCGGGAACACCTTGGCCTGGTCGAGCTGGGCGATGTAGCTTTGCGCGATCTTCTTTTGGGCATCGTTTTCGGCGAAGATCGTCGAGCGGTACTGCGTGCCGGAGTCCGGACCCTGGAAATTCAGCTGGGTCGGGTTGTGGGCGACCGAGAAATAGACCTGCAGCAGCTGGCCGTAGGTCACCTTCGACGGATCGTAGGTGATCTCGACGGATTCGGCATGCCCGGTGCGGCCTGAGCCGACCGTCTCGTAGACGGCGGTGTCCTTGTCGCCGCCGGTGTAGCCGGAGACGGCCTTGGTGACGCCCTTGACGTGCTGGAACACGCCCTGCACGCCCCAGAAACAACCGCCGGCGAAGACTGCCTTTTCAGTGCCGGTGGCCGCCTTCTCGTCGAGCGCCGGCGGCGGGATCTTCACCGCGTCCTCGGCCGAAACCGCCGGCGTCAGCCAGAAGGCGGCGCCCGCGGCGGCCAGCGCAAGAGCGGCGAGCGCGCTGCGGAAGACGTTCGACGATTGTCTGATGACTGGTTTTTGAATGTCGGTCATGGCTTGAGCTCCTGTGACGTCCATCATGTGGAGTCTATTGGATAAGATACGATCATGCGACGGGCGAGTTGCGGCCGAAGCCTCACTTTCACGTGCATCCGGCTTCGGACCCGCGGGACCGAAGCCGGAAACAGCACCGCCTTTACTTGGCCGGAGCCATCGCATCCGTTGCCGGCTTCATGGCGTCAGCCGCCGGCTTCATGGAATTGGTGGCCATCGGGTCGGCAGGCTTCATCGCATCCGTTGCAGGTTTCATGGCGTCTGCGGCCGGCTTCATCGCATCCGCGGCCGGTTTCATGGCATTTGCAGCCGGCTTCATCGCATTGGTCGCGTCGTCGGCACGGGCGATGCCGCCGGCAAACAGCGCCGTCGAGCACAGAGCGAGAGCGAGCGCCGGCAGCGTCAGGCGGGAAGTGGTCATGATGATCTCCTTGGGGTTGGCGTTGAAGGCGCGCCCTCTTGGCGGCCGTGCTATGCGGCGCCGCTCCATGCGGCGTTGCGCAATTTCTTGTCGAAGCGCGATCTAGTCGGTCGCGGCAGCCAGGATCGGTCCGCCACCGGGCGACTGCACGAGCACGGCGGTGCTCAGGCCGCCGGACGCGGCGGGCAGAGGATATGTCGCGGCCGCGCCGGTCCAGCTGCCGAGTTTTTCGAGCGCATGCACGACATTGGCGTGCGGCAAGGTGCGGCCGGTGTTTTCGCCGCGCGAAACCGGCACCTCGACCACGCCCTTGGCATAGCGCACCAGCCAGACATCGGCGTGGCCGCCAGGTGCGGCGCCGGCGCCGATGCTGATCCTGCCGCCATCGAGTGACAATGCCGGGCCGCTTGTCCGGCCGCTCGCCGCAATCAGCTTTTCGATTTCGCCGGGTGCGGCACCGACGACATCGGCATGGCCGTTGACCACCACTTGCGGCGTGAACGGCCCGTCATGACCGAGCGCCGGCTCATAACTGACCTGGCGCCGGGTGAATTCCTGTTTTCCGAAGATATCCTTCCAGCCGAGATAGTCCCAGTAGGTGACGTTGAACGACAGCGCCAGCACGCCGGGCTGGTCCTTGACCTTGATCAGATTGGCATTGGCCGGCGGGCAGGACGAGCAGCCCTGGCTGGTGAACAGCTCGACCACGCTGAGCGGCTGGGCCGCCGCCGCACCGAGCGACGCTGCCAGCGCAATCGCCGAGAGGCTGGACACTTTGATGAACGTACAGGATCGCGACATCGGCTTGCTCCGTGGGCGGCGGCGCCTGGAAGCACCGCAGATATCCCCACTTCGCCGCTGTCGGCGCCTTCGTTACAGCGCTCACCGGTTTGTGATCGGGCCGCAGGCGTTCTTCCCTTCTCCCCCTGTGGGAGAAGGGAAGAACGCGCCCCTACCGCCAAGGCTGTAGGCTGGTATCCCGTACATAGGCGATGATGGTATCGCTAACGGCGTTCATGTCTTTCAGAACGTCATCGTTCCAAAAGCGCAGAATGCGAAAGCCTTTCTCTTCCAGGTGAGTTTTGCGGACGCTGTCAGACTCCAACTCCGCATGCTGGCTGCCATCGATCTCGACGACCAAGCGTGCTTCGAAGCAGACGAAATCGGCAATGTACTTTCCAATGGGAACCTGGCGCCGAAATTTTATCCGGTCGAGCCTGCGGTCGCGCAGTTCATGCCACAGCCGGTCTTCCGCTTCCGTCATTACACGCCGGAGCGAACGGGCGAAGCTTCGTTTGGCTGGCGGGACAGGTTGATGCGGCATGGCTTAGATTAGCCAGCTATTGCGCTCCGTCCAGCACCCCTCATCCGTCTCGGCGCTACGCGCCGATCCACCTTCTCCCGCAAGGGGAGAAGGCAAGAGGAGCAGCATCTACTGCGTCAGCAGTGTGTCGGACGGTCGCTTGTTGAAGTCGCACTTGCCCATCACGCTGTAGAAGAAGTCGGCGTTCGTAACGTCTGGCAGTGGAGGATTGTTGCCGCCGTCTTCCCATGCCTGATCGCTGGTCTCGCTGCAGGGCACCACGGCGAAGATGTCGACGACCGTGTTGCTGGCAACCTCGACGGGGAGGTATTTGGAAGGGTTCAGGGCCTTTTGTGCCGCGGTGCTGTACCCGGCGCCGAGGTAGAGCCGGTTCGACGTGTCTGTATTGTTCGACCTGAGCGGGTTGACCGGCCCGGACGGCACATCCATCTGCAGATAGAGCTTGTCCATCGTGCTCACGTTGATTGTTGCGCCACTGCTGTTTCCGGCGGAATTCGTGGTCGCGCACGTCGTCTTGAAATAGACGGTGGAGCCGTTCGTTTTTCCGCTTTTTGCCACCGCGGTGCTTTTGTAAACTCCCGCAGTGGCCGTGAAATCGGTTGTTGATCCTACTGTCGTGCACAGTTGGGTCTGAACCAGCGTATCGGTTGGTCCCGTGGTAATAGTTGTCGTCCCGTAACCTTTCGGCTCGGCAGCGGTATAGGTCTTACCACCGCTCGTATAGGAATAACTATACGCTTTGTAGTTGTAGTTGGCCTTCATCATGGCCGTCGGCGTGGTCGTGGAGGTCCAACCGTAGGGAAGGCCGTACAGAGTCATGGTCTTGTTCCAGTAGCCCGAAACGTGATCGACATTGAACGTAGCTTCGACCAGCGCCGGCGTCTTGCTCACCGCCGACGCGACGCCGACCGTTACCGTGGGAATCCTGGCGATCTGCATGAACACGGTCGGCATGGCGAAACTTGCCGAGGCCTGCGCGGTGGCGGTGCCGTTGGCGCTGACGTCGAAGCTGTTCAGGGTCGCTGCGCCCCGCCCGCCGTTTTCTCTGTAGGTATCCTGGAGCATCACCTGGCGCTGCGGCTTCGTCGAGGCCGTATCCATCGTGGTGATCGACAGGATCGCGGCGTCGAGTGCCGCCTGCTCGGTCGACCTGGTCTGGACAGCGGAGGTGTAGTCGACGGAAAAGCCGATCGCGGTGATCAACGGTATCATGGCAAGAATGAGTATCGGTGCGAACGAGCCGCTCCGCGACTCGATAAAACTGCCTGCAAGCCCCCGCATGCCTTCGTCCTTACATCAGATATTTCCCTCCGCTAACATCCCGTTCGCAAATTATGCTCTAACGGGCTTGGTTAAAATTTATAGATTTTTCGCGAAAAGCGCGAAAAAAGCGACAGGTGCCCGTGCTGCCTGCTCCGGCAAAGGCGCACAGCTTGCTCGGGCAAGCCACCCCTGCTAAACGCGCGCCATGAGCACGCCCCTCGACCACATCCGCAATTTCTCCATCGTCGCCCATATCGACCATGGCAAATCCACGCTTGCCGACAGGCTGATCCAGCTGACCGGCGGGCTGGAGCTGCGCGACATGAAGGAGCAGGTGCTGGACTCGATGGACATCGAGCGCGAGCGCGGCATCACCATCAAGGCGCAGACGGTGCGGCTGAAATACCGCGCCAACAATGGCGAGGACTATATCCTCAATTTGATCGACACGCCCGGACATGTCGACTTCGCCTATGAAGTGTCGCGGTCGCTGGCCGCCTGCGAGGGCTCGCTGCTGGTCGTCGATGCCTCCCAGGGCGTCGAGGCGCAGACGCTGGCCAATGTCTACCAGGCGATCGACAACAACCACGAGATCGTCGTGGTGCTGAACAAGGTCGACCTGCCGGCCGCCGAGCCCGAGCGCATCCGCGAGCAGGTCGAGGAGGTGATCGGCATCGACGCCTCCAACGCCGTGCTGATCTCGGCCAAGACCGGCCTCGGCATTCCGGATGTCCTGGAGGCCATCGTCCACCAATTGCCGCCGCCGCGCGAAGGCGACGCCACGGCACCCCTGAAGGCGATGCTGGTCGACAGCTGGTACGACGCCTATCTCGGCGTCATCGTGCTGGTGCGCGTCATCGACGGCGTGCTGAAGAAGGGCCAGACCATCCGCATGATGGGCACCGGCGCCAAATATCTGGTCGAGCGCACCGGCGTGTTCACACCGGCGCGCATCAATGTCGACGAGCTCGGCCCCGGCGAATTCGGCTTCTTCACCGGCTCGATCAAGGAAGTGGCCGACACGCGCGTCGGCGACACCATCACCGAGGACAAGCGCGCCACCGCCAAGGCGCTGCCCGGCTTCAAGCCGGCGCAGCCTGTGGTGTTCTGCGGCCTGTTCCCGGTCGACGCCGCCGATTTCGAGGATCTGCGCGCCGCAGTCGGCAAATTGCGCCTCAACGACGCCAGCTTCTCTTTTGAAATGGAAACCAGCGCCGCGCTCGGCTTCGGCTATCGCTGCGGCTTCCTTGGCCTCTTACATCTCGAAATCATCCAGGAGCGGCTGGAGCGCGAGTTCAACCTCGACCTGATCGCCACGGCACCCAGCGTCGTCTACCGGCTGGCTCTGACCGACGGCTCGATGAAGGAACTGCACAACCCGGCCGACATGCCCGACGTGGTCAAGATCTCGGCGATCGAGGAGCCGTGGATCCGCGCCACCATATTGACCCCCGACGACTATCTCGGCGGCATATTGAAACTCTGCCAGGACCGGCGCGGCATCCAGGCCGACCTGTCCTATGTCGGCAAGCGCGCCATGCTGATCTACGATCTGCCGCTCAACGAGGTCGTCTTCGATTTCTACGACCGGCTGAAGTCGATCTCCAAGGGCTACGCCTCCTTCGACTATCACCTGACCGACTACCGCGAGGGCGACCTGGTGAAGATGTCGATCCTGGTCAATGAGGAGCCGGTCGACGCGCTGTCCATGCTGGTGCACCGCACGGCGGCGGAAAAGCGCGGAAGGCAGATGTGCGAGAAGCTCAAGGAGCTGATCCCGAACCATCTGTTCAAGATCCCGATCCAGGCGGCAATAGGCGGCAAGGTCATCGCCCGAGAAACCATCTCGGCGCTGCGCAAGGACGTCACCGCCAAATGCTACGGCGGCGACGTCTCGCGCAAACGCAAGCTGCTGGACAAGCAGAAAGAAGGCAAGAAGCGGATGCGGCAGTTCGGGAAGGTGGACATTCCGCAGGAGGCGTTTATCCAGGCCTTGAAGATGGGGGACTAGGTCCTTAAG
>NZ_RZPL01001030.1:0-1416 GCF_004022805.1 Mesorhizobium sp. M7A.F.Ca.CA.002.04.1.1
GAGTAGGGCTGGGGATCGGGGAATTGAAGAATTGAAGTATTGAAGAATTGAAGAATTGAAGAATTGAAGAATTGAAGAATTGAAGAATTGAAGAATTGAAGAATTGAAGAATTGAAGAATGAAGGGATTGTGGCTCTGCGTTCGGATCAATCCCCAATTCGTCATTTCATCATTTCTTCATTTCCCCTCCCCCCTCTCCACAATCGCCGTCAGAAACCCCGCCAGATCGTCGGTGACGAAATCGACATCATCCTCATTGGCCGGGTCGCGCTCCCATATCTCGGAAAAGGTCGGCTCGAAATTGCGCGGCACGATCAGCACCGTGGTCATGCCGAGCGACTTCGGCACCGAAAGGTTACGGGCAAGATCCTCGAACATCACCGCATTGTGGCCGGTGACGGCGTGGAGTTCGGCGAACTTCTCGTAGGTCTGGCGCGCCGGCTTGGGATTGAGCCCCGCAGCGACGATGTCGAAGATGTCGTCGAAATGGTCGAGGATGCCGAGCTGGCGCGCGGTGCGCTCGGCGTGCCTGCGGTCGCCGTTGGTGAAGATGAACTTGCGGCCGGGAAGCTGGCGGATGGCGGTGCCGAGAACGGGATCGGGCACCAGCCATGAATAGTCGATGTCGTGGACCTTCTCGAGGAAATCGTCGGGGTCGATGCCGTGGCGTGTCATCAGGCCGTTCAGCGTCGTGCCATATTCGCGGTAGAGCTCCTTCTGCAACTTGCGCGCATCGTCGCGCGGCAATGCCAACAGTTCGCCGACATAGGCGGTCATCTTGACGTCGATCTGCGAGAACAGATTCGAATGGTGCGGATAGAGCGTGTTATCGAGATCGAAGACCCAGTCGGTGACATGGGCGAAGCGGGCGGGGTCAGGGAGCGTGGTCATGGACTCCTTATGGCATGAAACGCGCATTCCGAAAGCGACTTTATCCACAACTTCTGCTCGTTGAGGTTGCGTAAATCGTCTCACGATTCAAATTTTAGGCATCTGGGAAAGGTGGCCTTCAGGGCTTGCTGGCAGAGAGGCAGTCTTGTGGGAGCAAGCGATGAACAGCATAATTCTGAGATCCGCCGCCGTTGCTTTCGCCTCAGTCGCGGCCTCTCTCCTGCTGACCCTGATCATCGTTCCGGCCATGGGATTTCCGGTCAACCGGACGATCTGGCTGACCTCCACGCTCTGTCCGCTGGTGCTGGCGTGGGCCGCCAGCGCAAGCACTTTCTGGCAAAGCGACAGGCTGAAAAACGCGCATCGCGATCTCGCCCGAGCCCATGCCCAGCTCGCCGCCGCGCATCGCCGCCTGGCGGAAAAGGCGAGCCGCGACGACATGACCGGCATGCTCAACCGGGAAAGCTTCTTTGCCGCGCTCGACGGTTCGCGCCGCAAGTCCGATCGCGGCGCGCTGCTGATCAT
>NZ_RZPL01001031.1:0-1415 GCF_004022805.1 Mesorhizobium sp. M7A.F.Ca.CA.002.04.1.1
TCTCTCCGGGGGCGACGGTCATTGCCCCCTTGTCGGTAAAAAGCGCGGTCTCTCGGGCAAGTGCCGCACCATCGGCATGGTCGTATGCCGCGCCAGCCCGCTCAGCCAGCGCGATCGCCGCCCTCGTGCCATCTATATCCGTATCAAAGCTGAAAACCGGGCACCGACTTGACGACAATAGCGACGCGGCATGCGCAGCCGCGTGCTCAATCAGCGCTTCCCGGTTGCCGATCCAAGCAACCGCCATTCGCTAAACTACTTTCTGGTGCCGGCTCGATCCTAGACGAAACTGGATTGGCCGTGAACCCCACCCTGCAGCGGATCAGCGAATGTTTTCATACGCGTCAACAAATTCCGACCCTGCTTAGTCATATTTGACGTAAGCGAAGCGTTGATCGGTCAGTGGAGTGCCCTCCAGTGCCCCGCCTTCCTTGGCCGGCTGCCACTGGACAACGTCCTCGATCTTTTTCGCCAACTCGAAATCCTTGTCGGTAATGCCTTTCGCCGCGTGATTCGTCAGGCGCACCTCGACCCAGGCATAGGAGGCGGTGATATCAGGATGGTGCCACGCCGCCTCGGCGAGATGACCAACCGTGTTGATGACCATGAGCGTCGATTTCCAGCTGTGGGTCTTGTATTTGCGCCGGATCCAGCCGTTTTCATAACGCCATTTCGGCAACTCCTTCTCAAGCCGGTCGGCGATCTCGGCTTCCGAATAGACCTTTTCCTTGACTGTCTCGTTCATCTCGACCTCCGCGAATTGCTCGGTCTGTCACACGCCGGAGCCGGCAAACACGTATGCGTTCTCTTTGGCTTGCCCCATCGACGAAAACAGTTATCATGGTACCGGGCACCTAAACTTCCATGATGCATCCATGATGCACCCATCGGGGGGCAGATGTCGAATTCTGTTACCATACGAGTGCCCGCTCGCCTGCACCTTGGCTTCCTTGATCTCAATGGCGATGCTGGACGGCGGTTCGGCAGCGTCGGGCTTCCATTGAGCGAACCCGAAACCGTCGTCACCCTGTCGCGGTCCAGCGAGACCATCGTCGAAGGCTCCGAGAGCACCCGCGCCAGCGAGCATCTATCGACGCTCTGCAAGCATCTTGGCATTCGCGGCCAGCACCATCTGGTGGTAGAGCAGTCGATCCCCAGTCATGCGGGTCTGGGCTCCGGCACACAGATCGCCCTTGCCGTCGCCTCGGCGTTGCGCACGCTCCACAATCTGCCTCTGGACATCGCCGGCGACGCTAACCTGCTCGAGCGGGGCGGCCGATCCGGCATCGGCATCGCAAGTTTCGAAGACGGCGGCGTCATAGTCGACGCCGGCAAGAACGACCGCGGCGGAACGCCTCCGGTCGTCGCGCGGCTGCCGTTTCCGGAAGAGTGGCGCGTCCTCCTCATCCTCGACC
>NZ_RZPL01001032.1:0-1408 GCF_004022805.1 Mesorhizobium sp. M7A.F.Ca.CA.002.04.1.1
GGCCTCGGCAGCGGCCAAAGCGTTGGCGCTGCTTTGCGCCATGACAAAGAAATTGCCGCCACCGACAGCTTCCTTCGTCAGTCCGGTCGTTGCTTCGCACAGGAACTCGCCATCCATGACGGGAATACGCCAGAAATGCCTGTCGCCGATCTTCTTGGAGATTTGCCAGCCGCCGCCGAAATAACGCACTGCCGAACCGAGCTTGAGCTCGGCGCTGCCCTGCAGCCCGGCAAAGCAGGCGGAACCCGGCGAGGTCAAAACGCACTGGCCGACACGATTGAGCAGTTGTTTCTGCAATTCGTCCGTTCCCATCGCGAAAATCATGACGCGGCAGCCCGGCCGGCCATCCGGTGTGGCCGATGGCGGCAGGTCGAGATCGATTGCCGCTTCGCAGCCGCAACCGATCACCGAGGTGGCGAAGCCGGTCATTGTGATCGCCGCCTGGCGAGCCCATTTCCGGCTCGGCGCGGTGATGACGATGGCGGTTGCGCGCATGCCGAAGGCTTCCGCGAAGGTATCGTCGATCGTTACGCCATTGATGCTCATGTTCGGCATGGCACCTCGCCGAATGGCTGTTCGCGCGCAATCGCGGAATCCGGGAAATTAAACCAGTCCAGCGACAGGCCGTAGCGCTGCTGGTGATAGTCCTCGAGCCGTCGCACCATTGCCTTGTCGACAGGCGGCTTGAGCCTCAATGCCTTGCCCCAGCGGTAATGGATGATTTCCCCGTCTTGCACGACGAGATCGCCATCCTTGAAAACATACGCCGCCTCTCCGAGCATTTTGGCGATACTGCGGTCCCTGCGATAGACAGCGACGTCGGCTGTTGCGCCGGCGCCGAGATGGCCTCGATCCGTCAAGCCGAGCAGCTTGGCTGGCGCCGCGCGCGTCATGATGGCGATTTCCTCGAACGTGTATTCGCGGTCGATTGCGGCCAGGGTAGAGAGCACCAGGGCGGATCGTGAAAGTCCGGCGGCCATTTCGGCGCGCGCTTCCCGGCTCATCAGCAGTTCGAACAGCGCCGGATAGGCGGTAAAAGGTGCACCGTTGGGATGATCGGTGGTGAAGAACACACGCCAGGGATCGTCGATCAGGAGAAAAAGCTCGAGCCCGATCGCCCACTGCATCGTGCCGTAGAAGTCCTTGCCATAGCTGTAGGGCACGATGCCGCCGCCATTGCCGTCACCGTCATGAATGACGGTCTTTTTCGGGTGTGCGCTGCCACGCGCCGAAAACTGCCGCATGACGTCGGAGGAGACCGTGACCGTCTGGCCGAACATCACCTGGCCGATATCGATGGTGACTTCCGGCGTCGCGTTGACCAGTTCGGCAAGCCGTGCGGCGGCAGAGGAAAACCCGCGTTTTCCTTCCGTGCCATAGCCATAGAACTGGAGGTGGGCGAGATGCA
>NZ_RZPL01001033.1:0-1401 GCF_004022805.1 Mesorhizobium sp. M7A.F.Ca.CA.002.04.1.1
GTCAGCCAGCGCACCAGCAGCTCCGTGCCGATGTTGTAGGGCAGGTTGGCCACGATCTTGACCGGGCCGCCATTGCCGGTCGCTCGACCGGCAAGGCCCGTGAAATCCGTCTTCAGCGCATCGCCCGAAACAACCTCCAGCCGGCCGGGATAGTGGCCGGACACTTCGGCAAGAGCAGCCAGGCAACGTTCGTCGCGCTCTATGGCGATCACCTGGCGCGCTCCGTTGGCAAGCAAGGCGCGGGTCAGCCCGCCGGGACCGGGGCCGACCTCGATGACGGTTGCATCGGACAAGTCGCCGGCGGTGCGGGCGATCTTGCCGGTGAGGTTGAGGTCGAGCAGGAAATTCTGGCCGAGCGCCTTCTTCGCCTGCAGCCCATGACGCTCGATCACCTCGCGCAGCGGCGGCAGCCCGTCGATGGTCATGCCCGAGATCTCATGCGGCAACCGCCTTGGTGTTCGTGTCGGCCAGCCGCCGGGCAAGCTTCAGCGCCGCTATCAGGCTGTCGGGCCGCGCCACACCCTTGCCGGCGATGTCGAAGGCCGTGCCGTGGTCGGGCGAGGTGCGGATAAAGGGCAGGCCGAGCGTGACATTGACCGCCTCGTCGAAAGCCAGCGCCTTGGCCGGGATAAGCGCCTGGTCGTGATACATGCAAAGGGCCGCGTCGTAACCAGCCCGCGCCCGGACATGGAACAACGTGTCGGCCGGCAAAGGGCCGAAAGCGTCGATGCCTTCGGCGCGCAGGATGTCGACCGCCGGGCGCACGATCCGCTCGTCCTCGAGGCCCATGGCGCCGCCTTCGCCGGCATGTGGATTGAGCCCGGCAATCGCCAGCCGTGGCCTGGCAATGCCGAAGCGGCCGGCAAGGTCGGCAGCGGTGATGCGCGCGGTGGCGACGATCAGTTCGGTGGTCAGTGCCTTCGGCACCTCGGCCAGCGCTATGTGGATGGTGACGGGAACGGTGCGCAGGTCGGGTCCTGCCAGCATCATCACCGGCATCGCCTCGACGCCGCTGTGCCGAGCCGCCAGATGCGCCAGATATTCGGTGTGGCCGGGAAAGCGAAAGCCGGCATCGTAGAGCGGCTTCTTGGCGATGGGGCAGGTGACCACGGCCGAGGCTTCGCGGGCAAGGCAATCGGCGACGGCGCGGTCGATGGCCTCGATCGTGGCGGCCGCATTGGCCGGATCCGGCTGGCCGGGGCTGTCGATGCAGCCTGCAGCCAGCGGAACGATCGGCAAGGCGCGGGCAAAGACCTGCGCCGCTTGTGCCGGGGTGGCTTCGGCGATCGGCAGCGAGAGGCCGAGCAGGCGCGCCCGGGAGGCGATCAGCGCCGGATCGGCGAGCAGGTAGAAGGGGGGCAGGGCGGCAGCTTCACGCGCCATGAAGGCGGCGATGGCGAT
>NZ_RZPL01001034.1:0-1392 GCF_004022805.1 Mesorhizobium sp. M7A.F.Ca.CA.002.04.1.1
CGCCGGATCAGAGCCCGTAGCCTCGCCAGCACCTCCTCGATGTGGAACGGCTTGGTGACGTAGTCGTCGGCGCCGGCATCGATGCCGGAAACCTTGTCGCTCCAGCGGTCGCGCGCCGTCAGGATCAGCACCGGCATCTTGCGGCCGCCGCGTCGCCAGCGCTCGACCACGCTGATGCCGTCCATCTGCGGCAGGCCGATATCGAGCACGACCGCGTCATAGGGCTCGGTGTCGCCGAGGAAATGGCCTTCCTCGCCGTCGAAGGCGCGGTCGACGACATAGCCGGCATCGACCAGCGCATCCGATATCTGCCGATTGAGATCCTTGTCATCTTCGACGACCAGTACACGCATGCGGAGTTCGATACCTGTTGAAGAGCTTTGTCGGATGGAAGAGCTTTGTAGGATTGAAAACTGGGGCAGATATAGGCCGATTCCGGCGGCCTGGGAAACGTAGCCTAAGATTGATTGGATCAGTTCAGCGGAACGACGATCTCGGAACGGCGCGGACGTTGTCCGTCCTTGCCCGGAACGAGCACGACGATGACACAGACAGGCTGACCGCCGCGCGTCGATTGCGAGGCCTTGGCCAGCGTTCCGCCATTCTGCTCAGCCACCTGTTGGCCGATGGCGTAGCAATCGGAGGCCGCCAGTACGATCGGACTGGCAAGGTCGGGCGGCGCGATGACCGGCATCGCCATCGCCTGCGACGCAAACAGCCCGGCAGCACAAAGCGCCAGTGTCGCGGTTCGGAAGTGGGAGCGAAGCGTTTTCATGACCGGCGTTGTAACGCATCGGTGCTGAACGTGAAATGAACGGTGAACGCCGCTGAAAACATCCTCGCCACACCCCTGCAACGCGAGACAGTCAACCTGGGATTTCACCGCCTCGAACAGGCGAAATCCCGCGAAAGTCCAGTCTAGACTCCGTTTTGACCATATTGAAAGCGCATCAGGCATTTTCCTGCGTCATCGCGCGAAAACGCAGCAGCCCGTGATGCACGAGCAGATCCTCGTCATGGCGGGCTTCGGCAAATTCCAGCGACAGTCGTGTCTGGCCGCGAGGGCCGATCACCAATGCTGCGTCGGCAAGGCGCACCTGGATGGCGGCCATGATGGCTAGCGTTTCGGCATCACCATGGGCTTTCGACCAGACATGCAGCGTAATCAACTGATCGTCAGTGTTCTCGATGCCCGTATCCCAGTCGAAAGCGGAGGTATGGCCGCAGGTCACGTACGGAAAAGCGGCGTTGTCGGTTGGCCGTTCGAGCAGTCCGGCGCCGCCCAACAAGGCCGACAGCGATGCGTCGCTTCTCAGCCTGAGAAACACTGCCTGCTGCAAATCGCCTGGCGCGGTCATCGTCTTTTCCTCCGGTTCCTGCGCTGCCGACTGT
>NZ_RZPL01001035.1:0-1389 GCF_004022805.1 Mesorhizobium sp. M7A.F.Ca.CA.002.04.1.1
ACTACGTGTCCTGTTCGCCCTATCGCGTGCCGATCGCCAGGCTGGCGGCAGCGCAGGCAGCGGTGCTGGTTGCGAAAACAGGCCGCGGATAGGATCCATCCAGCTTACCGTTTTGTAAGACAATTCACGCGAACGTGCTGGCCGCGCCGCGTAATCTCGACATTGTTCCTGCCCAATTTGCGGCCATCCGCAAATTGCTCCCGGAAACAGATGCTGCAGATCTCTCCCGCGCCGCTCCGCTCGATCCTGGTCATTCAAACCAAGTTCATAGGAGATCTCGTCCTCGCCTCGGCGCTCGCCAAGAACCTGCGGCTCGAATTCCCCGGCGCCAGCATCGTCTTTCTGTGCGAGGCCCGCTTCGAGAGCTTCGTGATCGCCCATGGTATCGCTTCCGAGGTGGTCGCATTCAGGCGCGACCGCATGCGCGGCACGCCCTTGGAGCGCGGGAAGGAGCTCTACGCCATGGTGCGGGCGTTGCGCCGCTTCCGCTTCGACCTGACCATCGACCTGACCGATTCGAAGACGTCGCGCATCCTCACCGGGCTCGTCCACGCAAAGACCCGTGTCGGATACAATCCCTCCGAAAGACCCTTGCGTATGCTGGAGCGGCAGCCCGCCAACGTCCTTGCCAAGCCCTACGGCTTTGATGGCCAGCATTTCCTGTACCGCTACCTCTCGCCGCTCGAAGCGCTCGGCATTGAACTTCGCACGGTGATTCCGAACCTTCAGCCGCTGCCATTGGAGATGGCGAAAGCATTGGCGCTCCTGGATAAACACCATCTGCGGCCAAATGCCTTCATCGCCGTGCATGCGGGTGCAAGCTTCGAGGGGCGACGTTGGCAGCCGGAGCGGTTTGCAGCAGCGATCGTCGAGATTGCCGGCGAGACCGGCCTGGACGTCGTCCTGGTGGGCGGCCCGGACGAGCGCGAGATCGCCGAACGCATCGTCGCCAGGACCGCGCCGCCGGTCGTCAATCTCGTCGGTGACCTGTCGCTTGAAAGCCTGCTGGCGGTGCTGAAACAGGCCCGGCTGTTTCTCGGCAATGAGAGCGGCCCGATGCACATGGCGGCAGCCACTGGGACCCCGGTTGTCGGGCTGTTCGGTCTGACGGAGCCGTCGCGCTGGGGTCCCGTCGGCGTGCCCAGCATCTCGCTCCAGCCGCCGATGCCTTGCGCCTGCATGGCCGAGGACCTTTGCCGCGCGCCGGATCCCAGCAAGGCATGCTGCGTCTGGGGCCTGGAAGTCAAGCCGGTGGTCGACGCGGTGCGCGAGGTTCTTTCGCGCACCGAAATGCAGCTGGAATGCGTCATCTGAGATCATGGGTCGCATGCACGACTCTCGACGCGGTGGAATGACCCCTTCGCCACAGGCACGGTCACATTGTCGCGT
>NZ_RZPL01001036.1:0-1383 GCF_004022805.1 Mesorhizobium sp. M7A.F.Ca.CA.002.04.1.1
ATGCCTCTCTTCTGATCTGGTCGGCGCATGCGGGATGCCGCAGGGCGCAAAAAACAAACGGGCTGCCACAGGGCCGCCTCGGTTGGTGCGGCTTATAGTTCAGCTTTTCCGGCGCGTCAACGCTGCCTGGCCTTCTTTTTGGCGGCCAACAACCATCTTCTTCGAAGCCAAGGGATTGGCGTCAGCGGTTGGTGAAATTCGGCTTCCGCTTCTCGGCAAAGGCCGCCATGCCTTCCTTCTGATCGTCCAGTGCAAACAGCGAGTGAAACAGCCGGCGCTCGAACCGCAATCCCTCGGCAAGCGTCGTCTCGAAGGCGCGGTTGACAGCTTCCTTTGCCATCATCACCGATGGCAGCGAGAAAGCGGCGATCTTGGCCGCGGCCTTCAGCGCCTCCTCGACAAGTTCACCGGCAGGCACGACCCGCGACACCAGGCCAGAACGCTCGGCCTCGGCGGCATCCATCATCCGCCCGGTCAGGCACATGTCCATCGCCTTCGACTTGCCGACAAAGCGGGTCAGCCTTTGTGACCCGCCCATGCCTGGAATGACGCCGAGCGTGATCTCGGGCTGGCCGAACTTGGCCGTGTCGGCGGCGATGATGAAATCGCACATCATCGCCAGCTCGCAACCGCCGCCGAGTGCATAGCCCGCCACCGCCGCGATAATAGGCTTTCGCGCCCGCGTCAGTTCCTCCCAGCCGACGAAGAAGTCTTGGGCGTAGGCGTCCGCATAGGAGATGGACTGCATCTCCTTGATATCGGCGCCCGCCGCGAAAGCTTTTTCGGAACCGGTGATGACCATGGCGCCGATACCGGGATCGGCGCTGAACCCGTTCACGGCTGCCACCACCTCGGTCAGGATCTGGGAGTTCAGCGCGTTGAGCGCCTGCGGCCTGTTCAGCGTGATCAGCCCGACCTTGCCGTGCGTCTCGGTGATGATCGTCTCATAGCTCATGGCTGCTTCTCCTTGCTTACGCTCGTCTAGAGCGGTTCATCGTTTCACGGAAACGCAGAACCGCTCCATCTCCTTGTCTTGACCAATTTCGGACGGAAAACCGCCCCCGCTTTTGCTGGAATTGCTCTGACTCATCGCTGACATGTCCGGCAATAAAAGGTCGATCGGCCGCTCTGCACGACACGCTCGATGTGGCCGCCGCAACTGGGCTTGGAGCAGGCCTCGCCTTCGCGGTCGTAGACGGCGAAGGCGTGTTGGAAATAGCCCAGCGACCCATCGGTCTGCATATAGTCCCGCAGTGAGGAACCGCCGGCTGCGATCGCATCCGATATCACCGAACGAATGGCTTGCGCGAGGTGTTCGCTTTGGGCCTGGGCTTTCTTTCCGGGCCTGGCGATCGTGCCCGCCTCGCGCAGCGGCGACAGGCC
>NZ_RZPL01001037.1:0-1383 GCF_004022805.1 Mesorhizobium sp. M7A.F.Ca.CA.002.04.1.1
CCGCTCGGCGGTGCGCGAAGCGATCAAGATGCTGATGGCCAAGAGCCTTTTGGCCTCACGTCCCAAGATCGGCAGCTGGGTCGAGCCGAAGGAACGCTGGAACCTGCTCGATCGCGATGTGCTGGCCTGGTACGCGACGTCGCCGGACCGCGAAGTGTTCCTCAAGACGGTGCAGGAATTCCGCCATATCATCGAGCCGGAAGCGACCGCGTTCGCCGCGATGCGAAGAACCGACGAGCAGATGGCCGAGATCAGCCTGGCCTGCCGTGAGATGGGCGCGGCGACGAGCCTGCAGGAGCGGACCCGCGCCGACACGCGCTTCCATCTCGCCATCCTGCGGGCTTCGGGCAACGACCTGCTGGTGCCGCTCGGCGTACTGATCGAATCCGCCTTCGATCATCTCTTTGCCTATACGACACGGGAGATCGACGATCTCAACCACGCGCAGAAGCTGCACGAGGCGATCGAGAAGAACATCCGCCTGCAGCGCCCCGACGCGGCGCGCAATGCTGTGCGCAAATTGCTCGCCAACACAGACGGCGTCATCCGCGCCCGGTAAGGCCGGACCGGCCGCTAATCATCCTTGTCCCGTCCGAAGGCGCTGCGCAGTTCGTCCTTGGCGTCCTCAAGCACTTTTTTGCGCGCGGCAGGCAAGTTCTTGCCGGCGCGGTTGATGTAAAAATTCAGCATCGACATGGCGGATTGGAAAGGCTCGGCCTTGCGCCTGTGGCTGTGTTCGGCGGATCGTTTCAGCGAGGCGGCGATCTTCCTGGCGTCGTCGGATTCGAAGACGTGATCCTCAAGATCCATTGCGTTGCTGTGCTCGGTCACCTCGGCCGACCATTTTTTCCTGGTGGCGGTCATCGCAGGACTCCTTTGCGGGGTGGGTTGCCGGGAAACTCCGCACATCGGTATCGGTTCCGCCCTGGCTCTGGAGCCACGGATTTGCCCGCTGTGGCGCTGCTGCGGCCTGAGAATGCGCCGATAGTGGCGCAAACGGCAGCCGATCTCCGAGACCGCCGACAGGAAACGCCTTGACCCGAACCGACAGCCTCCAGCCCGGCCCCGGCATCGACAGCTCCTATGCCTGGATGCGGCTTGCCATCTCGATGCTGCTGGCGACGATCGGCGCCGTGGGCATGTGGGCTGTCGTCGTCGTGCTGCCCGCCGTGCAGGCCGAGTTCGGCGTCGACCGCGCCGCGGCGTCCATGCCTTACACGGCGACCATGGTCGGTTTCGCCGCCGGCAACGTGCTGGTCGGCCGCGCCATCGACCGGATGGGTTACTGGATCCCGGCGCTGATCTCTTCGATTGCGCTTTCCGCGGGCCTGCTGCTCGCGGCGCTGTCGACCTCGATCCTGCAATTCACGCTTGCCCAGGGGG
>NZ_RZPL01001038.1:0-1382 GCF_004022805.1 Mesorhizobium sp. M7A.F.Ca.CA.002.04.1.1
AAGATGCTCTTTCAGGGAATTGAATTCCCAGTCATCTAAATTCCCATCACCGGTTCTTCTAAGAGATTGTTCCTCCGAAATTCTCCCCGACACTTTAGTGATTTTCATAGCAGTTTTTATAATTTCATCTTCGCTTTTAGCCGTATGAAGGGCAAGGACGGTCACGAGATTCAGCATTTCGCTATGTCTAAACAAAATTGAACGTCTAGGAATTTCTCTTGTTTCTTGAACTCTCTCCATCTCTTTCACTGTTTCCTTGGAAACCAGTTCTTCGTCCTCGCTGGATACGAAGGCTAAAAAGCGCGATGGCGAATATGCGTAGAACAACTGGCCAGTCGCTTCGAAAAACTCGTGCCTGAGTTCAGGCCTTGGTCCCAGGGTCTTGCCATCATGTCGTGCCCACCAGTCTTCTTTGTTATCGTCAGTGACAAAAAGGACCGGAAGCTGAGCCGACTTTGCCTTGTCCTTCATTTCAGCCCAAATCAGATAATCGCCCGGACGGCCTTTGTCTTTATAACCGGGGGGGATTTTCGCATCGAAACGTCGCAGCGCTTCTTTCCGTCGCTGTTCGATGTCGACTGGTTGCTTCCCTACCTTTCCATCGAAGATGTCAGTAACGTCCTTGAAAACCGATAGAGCTTCAGGAAGCTGCTTTACGGCAGTTTCAACTTCAAGGGTCAGGCGCTCGAAGAACTTGCCGATCTCGTCCATAGAGGATCCTTGGGGCCAAGGATCGAATCTGGAGAACGCGCCAATTGCCCCTTCGACCTCATTGCGTTTCTTTAGCAGCTCATCTTTTAGCTTCTGATATGCCGCTCTATTGGTCGAATCAGCATCGCGCCCGTCTGCCTGGAACTCTGCACCGGCCTGATGAGGCAACCACAGTCTATCCCCAAATGACCTAAATGCAGCAAGGACTTCCGCCCGTCTAGCGGGCATAAATCTGAATAGGTGTAATAAGACATTTGTATCCGGGACCAGAAGTCCCGTCTTCCAGATCTTGTCTAATTCCTTTTTGGTGGGCTCGTAAAACCCATGAAAAATCTTCCGCATCCAACCCCCCGGAGTCGAAGCCATTACAACATCGCTGTGAACATTGAAGCAAGCGAGACTTGTAGAGAAATGCCTTTCGAAACCTTTTCTTACCGTGTGAACGGCTCGCTATTGTCGAATGGTAGCGTATAGCGGAATCCTGAATGGTTGCGGTCCCACGTGCCCTAGAATGTCAGAATGCTCCGATGGTGCGGGGAAGTAGGAGGTGGCGATCACAGCCGCTATCATCTGCGCAATAGCCTACTAGGCTAGCATCGCCGCCGAATAGCTGGTGATAAATGCGGCCGGGAGGCGCGAGCCAGTCAAGCGGTTTCAGGCCTTGCCAAATC
>NZ_RZPL01001039.1:0-1379 GCF_004022805.1 Mesorhizobium sp. M7A.F.Ca.CA.002.04.1.1
CTCGAAGGCGGCGTCGAGGGCCGTCCAGCCAATGTCATCTTCTACGCCACCTCGAACCGCCGCCATCTTTTGCCGCGCGACATGATCGACAATGAACGCTCGACCGCGATCAACCCGTCCGAAGCGGTCGAGGAAAAGGTGTCGCTGTCCGACCGCTTCGGGCTGTGGCTCGGTTTCCACAAATGTTCGCAGGACGAGTATCTCGACATGATCGACGGCTATGTCCGCCATCACGGGCTGACAATCGATCCCGACACGCTGCGCGCCGAAGCATTGGAATGGGCGACGACGCGCGGCAGCCGCTCGGGCCGCGTCGCCTGGCAGTTCACCCAGGATTTGGCTGGCCGGCTCGGCAAACCGCTGAAGGACTGATGCGTTGGATAGCGTCGCCAACGCCATCCGATGACAAGATCATTTGGGCGGCTGCGACCGCCGCAAATCACGCGGCGTTTGGCCGATCTCACGCCGCATCCAATGCGCCAGATGTGACTGGTGCGCGAAGCCCGTCAATTCCGCCACCTCGCTTGTGCTGAGATCGCCTTGCTGCAGCAGGACGCGTGCGCGTTCGACGCGACGCCGTAGCACGTAGCGGTGCAGGGTGAAGCCCGTCGCCGCCTTGAACCATGTCCGCAAGTGCGAACTGCTGGCGCCGGCAACCCGGCTCAGTCGATGGATCGATAGGGGTTCGTGCAGCGCAACCTCGATATGCTCCAGCACGCGCTTGAGCTGAGTATCCGACAGCCGGTTCGCGCGATCGATATCAGGTTCACCGAGGCCAAGCAGCCTCACAGCGAGCGCGGCGCCGATGCTGTCGGCAAACAACGACCCGCTCGGCGACTTCGCATTGAGATCGCTCTCCAGTGCTCGCGCGAGGTGTTCGATGCGCTGGTCACGAAGCAGGTGACGTGTGCCGAGCGGCAATGCGCGCGCCTTGCCAAGTTCGGCTGCCACCCTTTCCATCAAGGCCGGTTGTAACGCGATCTCGATCGTGTCGAACGGGGTCTCAGCCTCGAACCCACCCTCCTGACCGGCGGGCACCAGGTCGATATCGCCGGCGCGCCTGACGAAATATCGTCGAACCTCATGGCAGTAGGAGCGCGTCGCGGCACTTGCATGCACCATGATGCGATGGTGTGGCGCCCGGAGCAGACGATGGACCCCGGCTTCGACATGCCGGGAGGCCAATGTTACGTCGGACGGGGATCGGGCCGGGGCGACTTGCGAGAGCATGCTTTCTCGATTCATGGCAAAACCTGTTCAAGACTTGGCAATTCCCGCGCGATTTTCAATGCCGTGGCTATGTACCTACGCCTCTCCATAAAACTTGGATGAGAGGTTATGCCATGAGTTTCTATGTTGTTGTGGGAGCAGGCCCGGTT
>NZ_RZPL01000103.1:0-11011 GCF_004022805.1 Mesorhizobium sp. M7A.F.Ca.CA.002.04.1.1
GTTCCTGCTTGCCGTCGATGACAGGCGCTTTGCCGGCTTCGACTGTTATGGTGGCGCCGCCGTCGATGGCGAGTTCCACCGGCTTGCGGTTGCACAGATTGAGCAGCGCGTCGCAGGTGGCGCGTCCTTCGGCCTTCGAGCCGCCGGTCAGATGATGCACGCCGCCCAGCGACAGCATCTGCGAGCCATACTCGCCCGTCGTGACATGGCCGATTGCCTCGCCTTGCGATCGCACAATAGCCGTCTCGGGTCCGATATGCCGGTCGGTGTCGATCTTCACCTTGACGCCGCAGTACGAAAAAATGCCTTCCGTGACGACGGTGACGAGATCGACGCCTTCGACTTCCTGGCTGACGATGAACGGCGCCGGCTTGTAGTCGGGATAGGTGGTGCCGGCGCCGATTGCGGTGACGAAGCGGCGGCCGGTGTTGACCAGTTCGCCGTCCCATTGTTCGCCCTCGGCGACGAACGGCACGATTGCCGCGCCGGCCTCGGCCGCATGGTCGAGGATGGTCAGCGGGTCCATCCGCACGATCCTGCCGCCGACATTGCCGTAGCGGTCGCAGGCGCCGGTGCGACCATCAGCGATGTAGCACATCACCGGACAGGCATCGCAGCGGATCTTCTCCGCCACCAGCTTCTCACCGGGATCATGGGTTTCGAAGCGTTCGGCAAGCTCGCTCATCGGCGTGCCTCCTTTTCGCGGATGCCATCTTTTTCGCGGATGCCAGCGCGGATACGCGTCGGCGTCGCCGGAACCTTGGTGATCAGAACGCCGGTGGCGTGGCGGATGGCGTTGAGGATTGCCGGCGCAGTCGGGATCAGCACATGCTCGCCCAAACCCTTGGCGCCAAAGGGTCCTTCCGGATCCGGAACTTCTATCAGGATGGTCTCGATCGGCGGCACGTCGCCAATGGTCGGGATGAGATAGTCGTGCAGGTTCTCGGTGCGGCCGGGGATGTACTCTTCCATCAGCGCCATGCCGATGCCTTGCGCGATACCGCCCTCGATCTGGCCTTCGGCCAGCAGCGGGTTGATCGCCTTGCCCACATCATGCGCGGCGGTGATCTTGATCAGCTTCACCGTGCCGAGCTTGAGATCGACCTCCAGTTCGGCGATCTGCGCGCCATAGCCGTAAACGGCGTAGGGTTTGCCCTGGCCCTTGGCATCGAGGGGCAGCGTCGGCGGGTCGTAGGTCTCCTCGGCGCGGAAGACGAAGCCCTCGGCATCCAGATCCAACGTCGTGAGGTCGATGCGGCGCGTGGCTTCTCCCTCGCGGATGACGATCGCCGGGCCGTCGAGTTGGAGAGCGGCTTTTTCCGAAACATTGGCGAAACGAAGTATCTTTTCACGCAAGGCGCGGCCGGCCTTCTCGGCCGCCTTGCCGGTGACGAAGGTCTGGCGCGAGGCCGATGTCTTGCCGGCATCGGGAGTAATTGATGTATCGGCGCTCTTCAGCTGGAATCTCTCCAGCGGCAGGCCGAGCGCGTCGGCGCAGATCTGGGCGATGACCGTGTTCGAACCCTGGCCGATATCGACCGCGCCCTGGTGCAGGATGACCGTGCCGTCGGCCGCGATGCCGACCCGAATGGTCGACGGATTGGGCAGCGAGGTGTTGCCGCAGCCATACCAGCAGGACGCGACGCCGACGCCGCGCTTTCTATCTGTGTTGGCGCTGTTGAATGCCTCCGCATCGGCCGCCGCGCGCGCCCAGTGCGGCCGCAGCGATTCGAGGCATTCGGCAATGCCGACGCCGGAGTCCAGAAGCTGTCCTGTGACCGTTTCGGAGCCGTTCCGAAGGCAGTTCTTCAAGCGAAAATCGAGCCTGTCCATGCCGAGCTTGCCGGCCAGCTCATCATAGAGGGTCTCCTGCATGATCGTCGCTTGCGGCACGCCGAAGCCGCGGAAGGCGCCGGAGATCGGCCCATGCGTATGGATGGCGCGGCCTTCGGCGCGGTAGTTCGGCGTCGCATAAGGTCCGGAGGCGTGCACCGGCACGCGGTTGGCCACGGTAGGGCCCCAGCTTGCATAGGCGCCGGTGTTGAAATCGCCTTCGAAGATCATGCCGGTGACAAGGCCGTCGGCATCGGCGCCGATGGTTGCTTTCATCTCGGCCGGATGGCGCTTGGTGGTCGACATCATCGATTCGGTGCGGGTGTAGGCAAGTGCCGCCGGCCGCCCAGTCTTCATCGCCACAAGGCCGATCAGCGGCTGCAGCGAGACGTCGAGCTTCGAGCCGAAACCGCCGCCGGTCGCGGTCGGCACGATGCGCACCTTGTCGACGGCAAGGCCGAGCACCTTCGCCGTCTCGTCGCGGTCCATATAGGGCGCCTGGGTGCAGGCGACGACGACCAGCGTGTCGCCGTCCACATAGGCATAGCCGGCTTCCGGTTCGATATAGGCGTGCTCGACATAGGAGGTGTCGATGACGCCGGACACCGTGAACGCTGCACCGGCAAGGGCCCCTTCCGGATCGCCGCGTTCGACGAAGCCGGAGGTCAGCAGGTTTGCCGGTCTGTTCTCATGGATGAGCTTGGCACCGCCGGCGCGCGCTTCGCAGGATTGGAGAACATGCGGCAATTCGGTCCAGCGGATCGGAAAATCCGAGAGGTCGATATCGAGCATCGCCTCGCGCTCGCCAGCGACCAACGCCACCGCCTCACCGCGAAGGCGGGCAAACCCTTCGGCCAGTGCCGGCTGGTCGGCGAAGGGGCCGATGACGCCGAAACAGTTTTTTCCCGGAATGTCGGCGGCGGTGAAGACGCCGGCGACACCGGGATGTGCCTTCGCCCAGCCATCGAGGTCACCGAAGGCGAAGCTGGCGTGATAATGCGGAGAGCGGATCACCAGTACCGCCAGTGCATCGGCGGGGAAGGAATCGCTGCCGAATTTCTCAGCCCCGGTGACCTTCGGCACGCCGTCGAGCCGGATGGGCGAGGAACCGATCGCGTGGCCTGACCGGGGCAAGCGGAAATCCAGGCTTGCTGCCTGCAGGGAGGCATCCATCACTGCGGCAATGATCTTCCGGTAGCCGGTGCAGCGGCACAGAATTCCGCCGAGCGCGTCCTGTACCTCGACCTCGGTGGGGCTCGCCTTCTTCTCCAGCAGAGCCGTCGCCGCAACCAACAGGGCGGGCGTGCAAATCCCGCACTGCGCAGCGCCATGGGCAAGGAAAGAGGCCTGCAACGTCGACAGCCGGCCGTTGGCAAGCCCTTCAACTGTCGTCACCGATGCGCCGGCAGCGGACGCCGCCGACATCAGGCAGGCGCAGACGGGATCGCCGTCGACCAGCACCGTACAGGCGCCGCAATCGCCGGCATCGCAGCCGACCTTGGTGCCGGTCAGCCCCAGTTCGTCGCGCAGCACCAGGGACAGTCGGCGCAGCGGCGGCACATTGACCGATACGGCGCTGCCATTGACCTCGAAGGCGATGTCAACGCGCTCCGGGCCGCGAGCAGGCCGAACGGCGCCCAGGTCGGGCACTGCTTCACGCACGTCAGGTTGAACCTGGCTCATGCCGCCACCTCTTCGCCAGTCGTCCGCCCCACAGCCGCAAGCACGGCGCGGGCAACAATCTCGCGCACTGCATCAAGCCGGTATTCGGCGCTGCCGCGCACATCGGCGATCGGCGACAGTTCGCTCATCGGCGCGGACAGGACCGCATCGGCAAGCTCGCCATCCACCGGCAGCCCGCACAACGCGGCTTCGACGCCGGCCAGCCGCTTGGCCACCACCGAACAGGAGCCGGCCGCGACCGCCGCTTGCCGGACGGTGCCATTGTCGACGGCCAGACGTGCTGCCACCATGGCGATGGAAATGACGAGGTAGCGCCGGGCGCCGAGCTTGACGAAAGCCGACGTGCCGCTGGGCTTCGGCACGCGGATCGCCGTGACCATCTCACCGGGCAGCAGAGCCGTGCGGCGGTTGCCGAGAATGAAGTCCTGCAACGGCAGGTGCCGCGTCGCTGCCACCGAGCGCAGCTCGACCTCGGCATCGAGGACGAGCAGGGCTGGCACGCCGTCGGCGGCAGGCGAGGCGTTGCAGAGATTGCCGGCGACCGAGGCGACGTTCTGGATCTGCGCCGAGCCGACCTCTCGCGCCGCCTGCTTCAGCGCCTCGAAGGCCGGCGGCAAGGGATGGCGGACGATGTCGGTCCAGGTCGTGCGCGCGCCGATGACGAAATGGTCGCTCGCCTCGGCAATGCCGCACAGCGCCGCCAGGCCGTTAATGTCGAGAACATTGTCGCGGATCGGTTTGCTGCCCTGTGCCGGATAGAAATCGGTGCCACCGGCAAGGATGCGCCAGGCGCCCTCGCCAAGCAAAGCGAGCGCTTCGTCGACCGAGGTGGGTTTCGCGTAACGGATCACGCTTTGCCTTCCCGAAAAGAGGCCTTCCAGAGCTGGTACTTCGAAAGATCCTTCCAGCACAGGGGTCGGAAAATTCATTCGTATGCAAATGATATCAAGCTGGCAGGATTTGTCAAAGCCGGAGTTTGCCGCGGCGCCGCCGGCACGCATTTGTTATGGCTTGAGAGGTTGACGCGGCCGGCCATCTGGTCAAGTTTCTGCGTCCGGTCGCGTCAGCGGCATTTTCCACTGGAGCCTGCATACGGAAGAGGAAAGCCCATGGCCGACGAAGCGCTTGTCGTCATCGACCTGCAGAACGATTTTTGTCCCGGCGGCGCGCTGGCGGTTGCCGGCGGCGACGAGATCGTGCCGCTGGTCAACGACCTGATCCGGCGAACCGACCATGTCGTGCTGACGCAGGACTGGCATCCCGCCGGTCACTCCAGCTTTGCTTCCAGCCATCCGGGCGCGCAGCCCTTCACCATGATCGAAATGCCGTACGGCCAGCAGACGCTGTGGCCGGACCACTGCATCCAGGGCAGCCTGGGCTCGGATTTCCATTCCGGCCTCGCCTGGACCAAGGCCGAGCTCGTCATTCGCAAGGGATTTCGGCCTGATATCGACAGCTACTCGGCCTTCTTCGAGAACGACCGCACGACCCAGACCGGCCTTGCCGGCTACCTCCGGGAGCGCGGCATCGACACGCTGACCCTGGTCGGGCTGGCGACCGATTTCTGCGTCGGCTTTTCGGCGCTGGATGCCGTCAGCCAGGGCTTCAAAACCACAGTGCGGCTGGATGCCTGCCGCGGCATCGATCTCAACGGTTCGCTCCATGCCACGCTGCAGCGCATGCGCGACGCCGGCGTGAGGCTCGAAGACCCTTTGTCGGACTGACGGATCGTGAGGCGCAAGAGGGGCTTTTTGTGGGTCGCGACGAAGGCGGCAATCGTCGTGGCCGTGCTGTTTCCGGCACAGGCTTTCGGGGCGGAGGAACACGGCCTGCCCGGCGCTTCGATGTCGCTGTGGTGGGCGCTGCCCTTTGCCGGGCTGCTGTTGTCGATCGCCACTGGTCCGCTGCTGTTTCTTCATGTCTGGGAGCATCACTACGGCAAGATCGCGGCCCTTTGGGGCGCTCTGGTGGTCCTGCCGCTGGCGGTCGCCTTCGGTGTCCCCACAGCGACCGAAGCGGTGCTGCATGCGTTGCTCACCGAATACATGTCGTTCATCATCCTGCTGTTTGCGCTGTTCACCATTTCCGGCGGCATTCTCCTTGCCGGCAACATTCACGGCACGCCGCTGGTGAATGCCGGCCTGCTGCTGGTCGGCGCGCTGCTGGCCTCGGTGATCGGCACGACCGGTGCCTCGATGATCCTGATCCGGCCGATCATCCGCGCCAACGATAACAGGCGGTTCAACGCCCATGTCGTCATCTTCTTCATCTTCCTGGTGTCCAACATCGGCGGCTCGCTGACGCCGCTTGGCGATCCGCCGCTGTTCGTCGGCTTCCTGCGCGGCGTCGACTTCTTCTGGACGACGACGAACCTCTGGCGCGAGACGCTGTTCGTCGGCGGTGTCGTGCTGGGCATTTTTCTGGTGATCGACATCATCCTGCACCGGCGCGAGGCTGGCGCGCCGAAGATCAAGGACCCGACACCGGATACCAAGGTGCGCCTGCGCGGCCTGGCCAACCTTCCGCTGCTGGCGGGGGTGATCGGCGCCATCCTGCTATCGGCGGCTTGGAAGCCGGGCGTCAGCTTCTCCGTGTTCGGCGTCAGCCTGGAACTGCAGAACCTGGTGCGCGACGCCATGATCCTGGCGCTCGCCCTCGTTTCACTTGTCATTTCGCGCAAGGAATACCGCGAGGCCAATGGCTTCAACTGGGGTCCGATAGCAGAGGTGGCCAAATTGTTTGCCGGCATCTTCATCTGCATCGTGCCGGTCATCGCCATCCTCAGGGCAGGCCATGAGGGTGCGCTGGCGCCGCTGGTGTCGCTTGTGAGTTCTTCCTCCGGCCAGCCCAACGATCTCGCCTATTTCTGGCTGACCGGGGCGCTGTCATCCTTCCTCGACAATGCGCCGACTTATCTGGTGTTCTTCGAGCTTGCCGGCGGTGACCCCCGGCACCTGATGACGGAGTTCGCTTCGACGCTTGCCGCGATCTCGGCCGGCGCGGTGTTCATGGGCGCCAACACCTATATCGGCAATGCGCCGAATTTCATGGTCTACGCCATCGCCCGACATCGCGGCGTGAAGATGCCGGGCTTTTTTGGCTATATGGCATGGTCGGGCCTGGTGCTGATCCCGACATTTTTGGTAGCGGGTTTTCTGTTCTTCGGCTGATCAACCCACGCCGACATAACGGCGCACCGCCGACGGGTCGGCGCGCAATTCCTCGACATCGACCGTCTCGCGGTTGCGGCCGTTTTCGACGAAAGCAACGCGGTCGGCGACAGAAAGCACTGCATCGACCCGTTGTTCGACCAGGATGGTCGACACGCCCATGTCACGCAGCGTCGACACCGTCTCGCGGATCTTGGCGATCATCGACGGCATCAGTCCTTCGGTCGGCTCGTCGAGCAATAGCACCTGCGGTTCGAGGCAGAGTGCACGCGCCATCGCCAGCATCTGCTGTTCGCCGCCGGACAGTGTGCCGGAACGCTGCCGCAGCCGCTGGCGCAGCAATGGAAAGAGGTCGAGCACGTTTTCACGCGTCGCCTTGCCTTTGCCGCGCGCCATCAGGCCGATCTCGATGTTTTCCGCCACCGTCATTTCGGCGAACAGTCGCCTTCCCTGCGGCACATAGGCGACGCCGGCCTTCGGCACCTCATGCGCCGGCAGGCCGGTCAACTCCTTGCCATCGAGCCTGATCGAGCCGGCGCTCGAGGGGACCAGCCCCATGATGGCCTTGAGTGTCGTCGTCTTGCCGGCGCCATTGCGGCCGAACAGGCACAGCACCTCGCCTTTGTTCAGCACCAGGTCGAGGCCATAGAGCACCTGGACCTCGCCATAGAAGCAGTCGAGCCGCGAAATGGTGAGTGCTTGAGGCGTGGCCTCGGCCTGGTTTGCCTCGGTCATGGGGCAGTCCCCAGATAGGCTTCCTGCACCGCCGCGTTTTCGCGGATCGCTTCGGGCGTGCCTTCGGCGAGGATCTTGCCGGCATTGAAGACAGTGATGCGGTCGGCCAGCTGCATGACGACAGGCATGTTGTGCTCGATCAGAAGCACGGTGGCGTTCTTGGCGATCTCGCGCACCAGGGTGATGAAATTGTCGATCTCGCTGTCGGCCAGCCCTTGCGTCGGCTCGTCGAGGATCAAAAGGCGCGGCTTCAGCGCCAGCCCCATCGCCACTTCCAGCAGGCGCTGATGGCCGTAGGACAACTGCCCGGCCGGCATGTGGGCGCGATCGGCCAGGCCGGTGCGTTCGAGTGCGGTCATGACAGCGGCCTGTATCGCGCTCCTGGAATGGCTGCCATGCCGCAGCGTCAGTTGCGCGGGCAGCGCGACGTTGGCGTAGACGGACAGGTTGGCATAGACGCTGGTGAGCTGGAAGGTGTAGGCGATCCCCCTGCGGACCCTGACATAGGCAGGCAGATTGGTGATGTCGGCGCCGTCGAAGACGATCATGCCGGCAGACGGCTGGATGCGGCCGCTGACCAGGCTGACGAAGGTGGTCTTCCCCGCTCCATTGGGGCCGATCACGGCGCGGATTTCGCCCGGCATCAAGGAGAAATCCACACGGTCGACGGCACGCAGGCCGCCGAAGTCGCGAGAAAGGCCCTTGGTGGTCAAAAGCGGCATCATGGCAGCCACCCGAGCCAGCGCTGCCTAATGCTGCCCAGAATGCCTTTGGGGAAGAACAGCACAAGCAGGATCAGCGCGATGCCGACGATCAGCAGATAGGCGGAGGTGTAGCCGCTGGTGATATCGATGACATAGTACATGAACAGCGTGCCGATCAGCGGCCCGAGCGTTGTTGCAGCACCGCCCAGCAGCACCCACAGCAGCGGCAGGATCGAATACTGCACCGACGCGAAGCTCGATCCGACATAGCCGAACAGCAGCGCATAGGCGGCACCCGAGCCGGCGCAGATGATGCCGGAGATGACGACGGCGGCGAGCTTGTTGGAGAAAGTGTCGTATCCCAGCATCTTCGTCCGCTCCTCATTCTCGCGGATGGCGACCAGCACGCGGCCATACCGGGAGCGGACGATGGCCAATGTGACGAGAAGCACGATCGAAAACAGCGCCAGCGCCGTCATGTAGCGAACGGTCGGATTGGTGAGCTCGAGCGATGTCGCGCCGAAGGTGAGCACACGGGCCGGCTGCGGCACGACCATGCCCTGGTCGCCGCCGGTCCACGTCGCGAAGTAGAGGATGAGGAGGTAGAACACTTGCGCGAACATCATGGTGACGATCATGAAGGCGACGCCGGTGGTGCGCAGCGCCAGCAGGCCGATCACGAGTGACACAACAACACCACAGGCAAGCCCCGCGGCGAACGCCGCTGGTACGCTCCAGCCGAGCTGGATGACGGCAAGGCCGGCGCCATAGAGCCCGGCGGCAAAGAACATGGCATGGCCGAGGCTGAGCAGGCCGACATAGCCGAACAGCATGTTGTAGCCCATGGCGAACACTGCCAGCACCATGATGCGGGCGAGCAGGCCGTGATAGTATTCCGGCAGAAGGAAGCTCAGCACGAAAAGCAGCCCGACGACGCCGAGATGCATGGCATAGGCTTTTACCGGCGAAGCTTCGCTCATCGCGACCTCGTCCCGAACAAGCCTTGCGGACGGAACACCAGCACCATGGCGACCAGCAGCGTGGCGATGATCTTGGCCAGCGTCGGCGAGAAGAACATCGAGATGATGCCGTCGGAGAGACCGATCAGCACGGCGGCGACGACCGTGCCGCGCAGCGAGCCGAGGCCGCCGATGATGACGACGATGAAGGAGAGCAGCAGCGGGTCCTGCCCCATCAGGTAATGCGCCTGGCTGATCGGCACGATCAGCACTGCGGCAATGGCCGCCAGCATGGCGCCAAGCGCGAAGACGCCGCCATAGACGCGGCCGACGGGGATGCCGAAGGCCTGCGCCGTCTCGCTGTCATACTGCGTGGCGCGCATGACGAGGCCGACCTTGGTGCGCGTCAGCACCAGCCATGTCGCGGTGAGCAGCAGCGCGGAAGTGGCGATGACAGACAGTTTGTAGCCGGAGTAGCCGAACCACGGCAGAAGGATGCGGTAGCTGAACGGCGGCTCCACCGGCCGCGCCTCCGGACCGTAGAAGGTCAGCGCCAGCTGCTGGATGATGTAGAGCATGCCGATGGTGGCGACGATGGTGGCTTCCGGATTGTAGTTGAGCCGGCGCAGCACCAGCCGTTCGGCGACCAGCGCAATGGCGCCGACGATCAGCGGAGCAATCACAAGTGCGGCCAGGAAGCCGAGCGCCGGATGGCCGCCAATGGCTGTGGTGATCGCCCAGGCGAGCACGGCGCCCAGCATGAAGAACTCACCGTGCGCGACATTGACCACCAGGACAGGCCGAGCGCGGTCAGCGCCAGCACGGCTGAGGTGACGAGGCCTTCGAGGGCGGCGAGGAGGAGGTGGGGACCGAAGTGCATGCTACACGCCCAGCGATAGCGCAATCGCGCCCCTTGCGGGGGGTGAGGAGTGGTCCGCGCAGCGGACGGAAAGCCAATTGCTTGGCTTTCCGAACGACGAACGCCCGGAGCGACAGCGAAGGGCCGGGTCCGGCAGGCCAGAGGGGGGGGCCTTGGCGCTCACGCTGCTGCGCTAAGCTCACAGCGCCTGCGTCGTATAATCCCCTTCGGCCTCGTAAAGTCCGTCCTCGATCTTGGTCTTGTGCACGACCTTGAGCTTGCCGCCTTCGATCTTGGAGATGTTCTGGATGCCAAAGCACTGGTGGATCTTGCCGTTGAAGGTCTTCGGTCCCTGCGGATGTTCCGGACCTTCGGCGAATTCGGTCAGCGCCTCGGTCGCCTCGACCAGCTTGGCGCGGTCTTCCGGTCCCTTGTAGCCGGCGTCCTCCATCGCCTTCTTGACGACGTAGAGCGTTTCCCAGCAGCCGAACATGTGGGCTGCGGTGGAGACGTCCTTGGGGTCGCCGACGGCGGCGCCATTGTCGTCGATGCCGACAGCAGCGCGATAGGCCTTCTGCGCCTCGGAATCATCGGCCTGCGCATAGCGCGGCGAGCCTTCCCAGAAATGGCTGCCATCGAGGAATTCGAGGCCGGGGCTGTTGATGTCGGTGGCTTCGAGCGAATCGATGAAGCCGAACAATTGCGGCCGGTTGGAGCCGTAGAACTCACCAAGCTCCTTGACGAAGGTGAGCACGGCCGGGCCGACCATGACGTGGTAGATCACCTCGGTCTCGGCCGGGATCTGCGGAAAATACTTGGTGAAGGACGATTCTGTCGGCGGGATGGCGATCTGCGCGATGACCTCGCCGCCTTGCGCCTTCAGCGCCGGCGGCAGGTAGTCGCGGTGGTCGTAGCCGAAGGCGAAATCCGGGAAGATCTGCGTCACCTTCTTGCCTGCATTGGCCGCGATCCACGGCGCCATCGACTGGATCTGGCTCTTCACGTCGGTGATGCCGGGCTGGAAGACATAGCGGTTCAGCTTGGTCGAGGCGACGTGATGGCCTTCGC
>NZ_RZPL01001040.1:0-1377 GCF_004022805.1 Mesorhizobium sp. M7A.F.Ca.CA.002.04.1.1
GCCCGCTTCACCGTCGATGCCTTCCCCGAGCGGCCGTTCGATGCCGAGATCCGCGACATCTCCTATGCCTCGGTCACCACCGACGGCGTCGTCACCTACAATGCGCGGCTCGAGGTCGACAACAACGAGCTGCTGCTGCGGCCCGGCATGACCGCCACCGTTTCGGTCGTCACCAAGCAGGCCAAGGACGTGCTCACCGTGCCGGCCACCGCCTTCCGCTTTCGCCCGGTCCAGCAGGCCGCACGCGGCTGGAGCCTCAGCGACCTGTTCACCGGCCGCATGGGCCGCCCCGGCGGCAACCGCCAGCGCCAGGCCGCCACAGTGCCCACCGACGGCTCGCGCACGCTCTATGTGCTGGAGAACGGGCGTCCGCACCCGGTCAACGTCAAGATCGGCTCGACCGACGGCGAACTGACCGAGATCATTTCTGGCCTCGACGAAGGCGCACAGGTCATCACCGCGTCGCAGCAGCGGAGCTGATACCGTGGCTGCCGGTGCTGCCCTCATCACCTTCGACAAGGTCTGGAAGAGCTATGGCCAGGGCGAGGCCAAGGTGCATGCGCTGGCCGGCGTCGATCTTGCCATCCGGCGTGGCGAATTCGTCGCCATCATGGGGCCGTCCGGCTCCGGCAAGTCGACGGCGATGAACATCATCGGCTGCCTCGACACGCCGACGGCCGGAACCTATTCCTTCATGAGCATCGACGCCGGCCGCCTCGACCGCAACCGCCGCGCCATGCTGCGCAACCTCTATGTCGGCTTCGTCTTCCAGGGTTACAATCTGCTGGCCCGCACCACGGCGGCCGAAAATGTCGAACTGCCGCTGATCTATCGCGGCGTGGCCGCCCGCGAGCGCCGCGACCTTGCCATGCAGGCCCTGGCGGAGGTCGGCCTTGTCGGCCGCGAGCACCACACGCCGGCCGAACTGTCCGGCGGCCAGCAGCAGCGCGTGGCGATCGCGCGCGCCATCGTCACGCGCCCGACGCTGCTCGTCGCCGACGAGCCGACCGGCAACCTCGACACCGCCCGCACGCACGAGATCATGGAGTTGCTGACGCGGCTCAACAAGGAGCTTGGCCTGACCATCGCCATGGTCACCCACGAGGCCGACGTCGCCGACTATGCCGAACGCACCATCCGCTTCCTCGACGGCCACGTCGCCTCCGATTCCAGGAAGCTGGAGATCGCACAACCATGATCTGGGAAACCGTCCGCCTGTCGCTGCGCTCGATCCGCCGCAACGTGCTGCGCTCGTTCCTGACCTTGCTCGGCATCGTCATCGGCGTTGCCGCCGTCATTGCCATGCTCACCATCGGGTCGGGCACCACGCAGAAGGTCAAGGCCGACATCTCCAAGCTCGGCAGCAATCTGCTGGTC
>NZ_RZPL01001041.1:0-1376 GCF_004022805.1 Mesorhizobium sp. M7A.F.Ca.CA.002.04.1.1
TCTCGTCACCGGTCATCGATCCCGCAGCCTTGCGCTGCAATTGATGGACCAGCGAGGTCGACAGGCTGTTTTGCTGGTCGACCTCGGTCTTTTCCGGCCCGCCCGAAACCGGACCGACGGGCACGACGCGCTTGCCTTCGAGATAGTGGTCGGCGAGCATCGATTTGGCGATGCCGATGCCGCCGCGTTCGGCCATTACGTCCGCCACCCGCTCGGCAAGCTGCGATTTCCACATGTCGCCGGCCAGGCCCTTGCCGTAGACGCCCTCGGTGTCCTTGGGCAGCATGTTCTGGATGAAGGTCTGCAGCACCATCGCCTCGAACTTCTTGAATTTCTTGGCCGGGTCGGTTGCGGCGGCGGCCTTGTCGGCGGTGGCGCGCGACAGGATCGAGCCGGCATCGACGGAAGCGGCGGTGTCGAGTGAAAACGTGCCCGCAGCGCCGCCGGCCCGCTTTGCCAGCGCGGCGCGAGCGGTCTCGATATCCGCCGGGTCGACGGCTCGGGCCACATCCATAACGATGTCGCTGGGTGGAGAAATCGCCAAGAAAGTCCGCCTTTTACCGGTTTTCCCTGACCAGACCATGCCTCAACAAGCTTGTGGCAGGCTTGCGGGAAGGAGAGGGAGCGGAGTGCGGGGATCGGATCGAAGCTGCCGGCCGAGGGTGGGATTTCCGCCTCAGCCTCACTCCTTGACCGCCCCCGTCATCGAGGAGACGTAGTGCTCGACAAAGAATGAATAGAGCACCACCACCGGCAGGGAGCCGATCAGCGCGCCTGCCATCAGGGCTCCCCATTCATAGACGTCCGAACGTACGAGTTCGGTAAGCACGCCGACCGGCACGGTTTTGTTTTCGGACGACTGGATAAAGGTCAAGGCGTAGATGAATTCGTTCCATGACAGGGTGAAGGCGAAGATGCCGGCGGAGATCAGGCCGGGCACCGACAGCGGCAGAACTATCTTGGTCAGGATTTGCCAGCGGCTCGCTCCGTCGATCAGCGCGCATTCTTCCAGTTCGAAGGGTATCGAGCGGAAGTAGCCCATCAAGAGCCACGTGCAGAATGGAATGAGGAACGTCGGATAGGTGAGGATCAGTGCGAACGGCGTATCGTAAAGGCCGAGGTTGAACACCATCACCGACAGTGGAATGAACAGAATCGAGGGCGGCACGAGATAGGCCAGGAAGATCGCCAAGCCGACCTGCCGCGCCCCGGAAAACCTCAAGCGTTCGATCGCATAGGCTGCGAACACCGCCGCCAGCAGCGACAGGAAAGTTGCGGCGGTCGAGATGATGATCGTGTTGAGAAGCCAACCCGGATAGGACGTCTCGAAGAGCAGATACCGAATATGCTCGAGCGTCGGATGGACGACCCAGAAC
>NZ_RZPL01001042.1:0-1363 GCF_004022805.1 Mesorhizobium sp. M7A.F.Ca.CA.002.04.1.1
GTGTAGGAGGCAAAGGCTGCCAGGATCGCGCCGCCTCCCGGCAGGATGCCGAGCGCTGAACCGATGATCGTTCCGCGCACGATGGGCGCTGCCATGCGCCGAAAGTCCTCGCGGGTCGGCATAAGGCCGGTGACCTTGCGGATCATCACGGAGCGCTCATCCTCGTTTTCGAGGTTGCGCAGGATCTCGGCGATGCCAAAGACACCGACCGCCACCGCAACGAAATTCAACCCGTCGGCATATTCCCGGATTCCAAGCGTGAAGCGCGGCGTGCCGGTGTAAATGTCGGTGCCGACAACGCCGAGCAGCAGGCCGAGCACGACCATGGCCAGCGCCTTGACGATCGAGCCGTGGGCGAGCGCGACGGACGAAACCAGGCCGACGATCATCAGCGAAAAATACTCGGCCGCGCCGAATTTCAGCGCGATCGCCGTCAGCGGCGGGGCAAAGATGGCGACGAGGAACGTCGAAACGGTGCCGGCAAAGAACGAGCCGATGGCCGCGATCGCGAGGGCCGCCCCGGCGCGGCCGTTCCTGGCCATCTGGTAGCCGTCGATCGCGGTGACGGCGGACGAGGATTCGCCGGGCATGTTGATGAGAATGGCGGTGGTCGAGCCGCCATATTGCGCACCGTAATAGATGCCGGCGAGCATGATGAGGGAGGAAACCGGGTCGCCGATCTGGAAGGTGATGGGCAAAAGCATGGCGATGGTCGCGGTGGCGCCGATGCCGGGCAGGACGCCGATCAGCGTGCCGAGAAGGACGCCGATCAGGCAGAAACCGAGGTTGGTCAGCGACGTCGCCGTCGAAAAGCCGAGCGCAAGGTTGTCGAGCAGATCCATGCTCATCGCCTTACGACACCAACCACGGGGCCAGCCACGGGCCGAAGCGGCGGAACGGCAGGCCGAGCGCGTAGCTGAAGACAAGGAATGCAAACAATGTCAGGCCGGCCGACAGCACGAGCGCGGTCAACGGCTTCATGCAGCGGCTGGCAAACGACGCGATCAGCGCCGTCAGGAAGATCGACGGGATGAATCCGAGGCCGCGCACCGTCAGGCCGAAGAAGATCGGAGCAGGCAGGATGAGCAGCATGCCGCGCCACGCAATATGCCCGACCGCTTCGCCCTCGACGCGTACAGCCTGGACGAGAATGACGGCGCCAAGCAGGACCAGCACGATCGCCAGGACCAGCGGAAAATAGCCTGGCCCCATGCGCAACGCGGTGCCGATTTCGAGGCCGAGCGATTGCAGCGCGAACCATGCGCCGAAACCGATGAACAGGGCGGCGCACAGGCCGTTGGCCCTGTCGATCGCGAAAGGTTTCATGATGGTTCTCCCAAGCCGCGGTGCGTAGCGGATGCCG
>NZ_RZPL01001043.1:0-1358 GCF_004022805.1 Mesorhizobium sp. M7A.F.Ca.CA.002.04.1.1
CCGGGCGGCAATGGTGTTGCCTTCGACTGGCGCATTCTCGCCGGCCTTGACGGCGGCGTCGATTACATGCTTTCCGGTGGGCTCAACGCCGCCAATATCGGCGATGCCCTTCGGCTTGCCAACCCGCCTGGGATCGACATTTCTTCAGGCGTGGAAAGCGCGCCGGGCGTCAAGGATCCGGCGCTGATCGAACAGTTTTTCCGGGCCGTCAGGGCCGCGCGGAACACCCGCGCAGCCTAGTGGTGCCTCAAACCAGAGCATGTCCCGGAAAAGTGGGAACCGGTTTTCCGACAAGGACATGCCTCATAGTCAAGATGCCAGGAGATCGGCGATGAACAAGCCGGCGACACCCAATTCCTTCCGCACCGGGCCCGACGAACAGGGCATGTTCGGCATTTTCGGCGGTCGTTTCGTTGCCGAAACGCTGATGCCGCTGATCCTCGATCTGGAGCGGCACTGGAACGAGGTCAAGAACGATGCGGATTTCAGGGCTGAGCTGACTGACCTGTCGACCCACTATGCCGGACGGCCGTCGAAGCTTTATTTCGCCGAAGGCCTCACGAAGCATCTTCGTGAGGTTTCCTCGGCCAGGGGCCTCGCGGGCGGCGCGAAGGTCTACTTCAAGCGGGAGGATTTGAACCACACCGGTTCGCACAAGATCAACAACTGCCTCGGCCAGATCCTGCTGGCCAAGCGCATGGGCAAGAAGCGCATCATCGCCGAGACCGGCGCCGGCCAGCACGGCGTGGCCTCGGCCACGGTTGCGGCCCGCTTCGGCTTTCCCTGCGTCGTCTACATGGGCGCCACAGACGTTGCCCGGCAAAGCCCGAACGTCTTCCGCATGAAGCTGCTCGGCGCCGAAGTGCGCCCGGTGACCGCCGGCCACGGCACGCTGAAGGACGCCATGAACGAGGCGTTGCGCGACTGGGTCACCAATGTCGAGGACACCTATTACCTGATCGGCACCGCCGCCGGCCCGCATCCCTATCCGGAGCTGGTGCGCGACTTCCAGTCGGTGATCGGCATCGAGGCGCGGGCACAGATCCTCGAGCAGGAAGGCCGGCTGCCCGACACCATCATCGCCGCTGTCGGCGGTGGTTCGAACGCCATCGGCCTGTTCCATCCCTTCCTCGACGACAAGGAGGTCCGCATCATCGGCATCGAAGCCGGCGGTCGCGGTCTCGACGGCATCGAGCATTGCGCCTCGATGAATGCCGGCGCGCCGGGCGTGCTGCATGGCAACCGCACCTATCTCCTGCAGAATTCCGACGGCCAGATCATGGACGGCCATTCGATCTCGGCCGGCCTCGACTATCCCGGCGTTGGGCCGGAGCATTCCTGGCTGCGCGATTCAGGCC
>NZ_RZPL01001044.1:0-1357 GCF_004022805.1 Mesorhizobium sp. M7A.F.Ca.CA.002.04.1.1
ATGTAGGAGCCGACGGCGACATTGGCCCCAGCCTCGGCCAAAGCCGTGGCAATGGCGAAGCCCATGCCCGAGAAACCGCCGGTCACGATGGCGCTACGGCCGGAAAGGTTGTTCATGGCGCACGGTCTCCGCTTCGTTTGGGCAGGCAATCAGTCCTGACCGGATTTGGCAATCACAGCGGCGCAGCCTCCATCGACGAGCGTTCAGGACCCCTGAAGCGGTCTGCCCAGCCATTCGCGATAAAAGCCTTCGAGGTCGGGTTCGAAATCATACACGATGGGATAACCGGGTGCCGCCGCCTCGACCTCATGCAGCGTCCCGCACTCCGGGCAGATGAACTCCCGGATTTCCATCCATTCGGGATCAGGGAGATCGCTGTTGGGATAGATCTCGCGCAAAGCCTCCTCGGTGTTGCGCACGTTAATCACGGCGTTGAGCTTCCAGTTCTTCCGATAGTCGCCGAAGGAGTGGCCGCATTCGCAGCGGGTAATGCGCTCATCGCCACTCTGGCAGATGAACAGATGGTCCGAGACCGGCAGCAGGATCGGGTCCTTCCAGGCGACACGATCCTGATAGACGGCAACCATCTTGAAGAAACGGTCGTCATCCTTGTAGGCACTCATGATGCGCCTTGTCTGCGGCCAGGGCAGCTTGCCGGCGGCCAGATCGCCCAGAACTTCCTTGCTGTATGAGGTCATGGCTTGGCTCCCGGCGTGAAGATCGATTTGGCGTCGACGTTCCAGAAATCGCTGAATTCCTTGGTGAAGCGCGACGACAGCTTGATCGCGCTGGCGTACATTTTCTTCACTTCGGGCGCGAAGTCGGCCTTTCCGACGCGGCCACGCTCCTTGGCGATCCAATCCGCCACCGGAATCGCCTTAGCCAGGCGCTCTTTGCGCATGGCGGCGCGGCGTTCGACCGTGGCGTCGATATCGGCGACGGGATAACCGTCTTCATCGTCCTTCAGCACAATGCCGAAAACCTGGTCCGCCGCTTCACGGGTGAGAAAGCCGTTCTCGACATCCCATGCCGTCTTGATCGGATCGCGCTCCAGCACGTCGCCATAGCCACCGCCGCCATTGTAGGAATGGCTGAAGATGTCGCCGGATTTGTGCGGCGAGGTGATGTAGGGGCCTTCGACCACGACATGGTCGCCGCCGATGTTCTTCTCGTAGTCGGAGACGTCAGGGTCGATGCCGGGCGAATGCGCCAGCGGTTCGCCTTTTGCCGCCAGTTCGTGAATGTCTGAGTTGCGCACCGCGCGATGCTTCTGGCAGGTCGGCGCCGGATAACCACCGCACATGCCGCCATTGTCGAACACGCGCGAGGAGTGCTCGGAGGTGCGGAGCCGCAGATG
>NZ_RZPL01001045.1:0-1347 GCF_004022805.1 Mesorhizobium sp. M7A.F.Ca.CA.002.04.1.1
GGCGCTGGCGGGGGAGGTGCTCCTTCCGTCGATATGGCCGGTGGTGTGTTGGCGATATCGCCCGAGTTGGCCGGCAATTCAGGCATTGCCGGTGCCGCTTCGGCAGGCTTGGCGGCTTCAGCCGGTGCGGGCGCCGGGGTGGCCGGTGCCGCTTCGGCTGGCTTGGCCGGATCGGTTGCCGGGGCCGCAGGCGCCGCGGCGACGGTCGCGGCTATTTCGGTGATGCGGCCGTCGAGCTTCGGCGTGTAGGGCCGGTGGGCGCCGAGATAGTCGGCAACCACCTGTTCCAGGCCGGGGCCGTAGTCGTAGGCATTCCTGGCCTTGTCGGCAAAGACCTTGTAGCCGTCGCCGCCCTGGCGAACATAGTTGTTGGTGGCGACCAGATAGTCCTTCTCCGGCTTGATCGGCGTCCAGGCACCGCCTTCCATGACCTCCACCGATTTGACCCGGCCGGCATTGGGCGCAACGGATTTGTCGAAGGAATATTTCAGGCCGGCGACCTGGGGGAAGCGCCCGGCGCCGTCCTCGACCTGACTGAGACCGCCCTCGAGGCCGGCCACCAGATCCTTGCCCGAAATCTGGAAGGTCGCCAGCGTGTTCTGGAAGGGCAGCACGGTCAGCACCTCGCCCATGGTGACGGTGCCCTTGTCGATCGAGGCGCGCAGGCCGCCGCCATTGGAGATGACGATCTCGACGCCCTGTCCCTTGACGCGGTCGAGGATGGCGTCGGAGACGAGATTGCCCATCGCGCATTCGCGGGTGCGGCAGCTCTCGCGACTGCCGTCGATGACGTCGGTGGTTTCGGCCACTTCCTTGTTCTTCAACGCCTCGATCGGCGCCCCAAGCTCCTTGATGCGGGCGAGCACGGCCGGGTCGGGGGTGATCGACTTGTCGAGATAGATCGGGTCGCCGCTGGCCGATTTGACGACGCCATTGTCGTCGAACACCACCTTGAACTCGCCGAGATATTTCGAATAGGAGGCCGCCTGCACCACCGGCACCTTGTAGCCGTCCGGATTGTCGACCATCGTCGGGTAGGGGCCTTCCGCCTTCGGATCGGTGTTCGACAGCAGGGAATGGCTATGGCCGCCGACGACGACATCGATGCCCGGGATCTTGGCGATGACGTCACGTTCGCGCCTGTAGCCGATATGGGTCACGGCGATGATCTTGTTGACGCCTTCGCCCTTGAGCTTCTCGACTTCGGCAGTGATCGACTTGACGTCGTCCTCGATGGCGACGTTGGGACCCGGCGAAGCGAGGTCGGCGGCCAGAACATCGGCATCATCGGCGCGATCACCAACGACACGCCGGACCTCGCTTCGCCGGGTCCCAACGTCGCCATCG
>NZ_RZPL01001046.1:0-1346 GCF_004022805.1 Mesorhizobium sp. M7A.F.Ca.CA.002.04.1.1
ATGCCGAAGTGTTCGCCGCCGCCAACCCCGAGGGCGCCAGCCGGCTGATCCTTGCGATCCCCAATGCCTTCGAAGCCGGCCAGATCGTGCTCCGCGCCCGCGCCGCCAATCCCGCTATCAACGTCATCGCCCGTGCCCATTCCGATGCCGAGGTCGAACATCTCAAGGGTTTGGGCGCCGATACGGTGATCATGGGCGAGCGCGAGATTGCGCGCGGGATTGTGGAAGAAGTTCTCGGTTCCAAACCGGAGTTGAGGCGCGAAACCGCCGAGCCGTCGGTGGCCTGAGTCCCAAAGCCCAAGCTGCACTCTCGCACGCTGGCAACGTGATCGGCTCGACCACCCTTTCAAGCGAGCATCACGCCACGAATGCAGAGCCGCCATTTTGCGCGATACCGCTGAGGTATTTGGCCGGCGGCTTCCCAAGCGCCTTCTTGAACATGGTGATGAAGGCCGTAACGGAACCATAGCCGAGATCGCCCGAGACCTGCTGGACACTCTTGCCGGAAGCCAGTTCCCGAATTGCAACGATCAAGTGCAATTGCTGGCGCCAGCGCCCGAAACTCAGCCCCGTCTCCTTTGCCACAAGGCGGGCGAGGCTGCTCTCGCTGAGCGCGATGCGGTTGGCCCATTCCGCCAGTGTGCTGCGGTCGGCAGGGTCTTGCGCCAACGCTTCGGCGATCCTGTTCAAGCGTGGCTCGGACGAGATCGGCAGGTGCAATTGCTGGACAGGCATGCGTGGCAATTCGGTGAGCAGCATCTTGGTCAAGAGTTCGCCCCTCGCCCCGTCACCCTCCACCCGATCGGAAAGCTCGATGATCAATTCGCGCAGCAGGGGCGAGATTGAAAACGTGCAGCACCGCTCCGGCAGATCGGCGGCTCCCGGCTCTATGTAGACGAAAAAAATCCGGGCGTTGGCGGTTGCGACATTGCTGTGCTCCATGCCGCCGGGGATCCACACCCCGCAATGCGGCGGCACCATCCATAGACCGCTTGGAACGCGGCATGTGACGCCGCCGCCGAGTGCGAAGACGAGTTGGCCTTTGCGGTGCCGATGGGCGGGGACTTCCGCTCTGGTGTCGGGGATGTCGACGCGCACGGCAATCGCCGGCGCGGCAGGGTCATCCACATCGAGATCGAGCCAGGGGTAGCTGAGGGGTTGTCTCATGGTTGACTGTTATTAGCGATTAAACGCCATGATAGCTAAATTCTTTAACAGCGAAAGTCGATAAGCTCCGGCTCGTACTCAGCTTGCCGTGCTTTCCACAGCAAGCTGGCACCGACAAGCCAGCAACAAGGTACGCCATGCTCGCCCTGGTCATCTCTCCCGAAAGCGCGACCGGGTTG
>NZ_RZPL01001047.1:0-1345 GCF_004022805.1 Mesorhizobium sp. M7A.F.Ca.CA.002.04.1.1
GATCTGCGCCGCCAGATCATCCAGCCGCGTGCCGCCGGCGACGGCAAGGCACCGATCATCGACATCGGCGCCTCCTTCGTCTCCATCGTCGCCGGCGGCACGCGGCTGGATGATCTGGCGGCGCAGATCCATTCCGACGGCTTTGACATCCAGAACCGCGCCGGGCCGGTCACCGTCAAGCTGCAGGCAGGTGGCCTCAACACCGACGTGGCGACGCTGGCGCCGCTGATCACCGGCAAGATCGATGTCGATCTGGCCGGGTCGGTCAGCAAGGATGCCATTGCCATCGACCAGGGCACGCTGCGCTCCGACGCGCTCAACGCCTCTCTGACGGCGACGGTGGCGCTTGCCGACCTGTCGATGCAGCTGAAGATGAACGCGGATGCCGTGGCGACGGCCTTTCCGCCGCAGATCGCCTCGGTGCTTGGCGCTCGGGTGAAATTCTCGGCCACCGCGGCCCGCGATCCGCAGGGATCCTTCGCCGCCAACTCGATCGAATTCACGTCCGGCACGCTCAGCGCCGCCGGCACGGCCAGCATGCAGGGCACCGACATCCGGGCCGACATCAAGGGCAAATTGGGCGACGTTTCCGTGCTGTCGCCGACAGTCGGCGTGCCGGTTGCCGGTGGCGTCGATTTCGCGCTGTCGGCAAGCGGCGCGATGACGGCGCCGGATTTCACCGTTACCGCCGATAGCGACAGCCTGACGGCATCGGGCCGCACGGTGAAGAGCATCAAGCTGACGGCGAGCGGCAAGGCCGATATCACCAGTCCCGCCGCCAACGTATCGCTGACCGGCTCCGTCAACGACCAGCCGCTCGATATCAAGGCAGCACTGGTGACAAGCGAGGGCAAGCGTTCGATCAACGGATTCCTGGTCTCGCTGGGCGACAACAAGGTCTCGGGCGATCTCGCGCTGGACGACAAGTACATGCCGCTCGGCACGCTGACGCTCGACGCGCCCGCTATCGACCAGTTGGCCGCACTCGCCGGCCAGGCGGTGACGGGCGACATCGACGGCACCATCGGCTTTGCCAAGGAGGGCGACGCGCCCTCCGTCGCGATCGATGCGAAGAGCACTTCGATCGCGCGTGGCGACGTGACGGCCAAGGCCATCACCGTCAATGCGCTGATCGCCAATTATCTCAAGGCGCCGGCGATCGCCGGTTCGATAAAGGCTGACAGCGTCACTTCCGGAACCACCGAAATCAGCGGCATCGGCGTCGACCTGAAGCGCGACGGCGATTGGACCAATTTCACCGGCGGCGCCACCATAGCGGGCATTCCGGCGACCGCTGCCGGCCGGGTGAAGATCGCCGACGGCAACACGAGCGTCGAGATTACCT
>NZ_RZPL01001048.1:0-1340 GCF_004022805.1 Mesorhizobium sp. M7A.F.Ca.CA.002.04.1.1
ACGCTGGAAACACGAAAACTGGCCGAGACCAACGACGTCGACAATCCGACCTTCCTCTCGGTGACACCGGACGGCTCGCGGATCTACGCCAACTCGGAAGTGTTCACCTGGCGCGAGGGCACCGTCTCAGCTTACAGCTTCGATCGAGCTTCGGGGACGCTCATTTATCTGAACAAGCAACCGTCGCTCGGCAGCATAGCCGCCCACAACACCATCACCCGCGACGGGACAAAACTGCTGGTCGCCAATTACGGCATGGGCGAGGGCGGCCCGGATCGCGCGGTGGCTGTCTATGGCTTCGAAGAGAACGGCGCCTTGTCGGCGCCGCTCGCCAGCGTTTCGCATGAGGGCAGCGGCCCGAATGTGGCGCGGCAGGAACGCTCGCATGCGCACAGCGTCACCGAAACCATCGGCGGGGGAACAGCCATCGTCGCCGACCTCGGCATCGACCGGCTGGTGTCTTACCGGATCGAGCGCGAGGGCAATCTGGCCAAGCTAACCGAATCCGCTTTGCCATCCGGCGCCGGTCCACGCCACCTCGCACTGCATCCGAACGGACGCTTCGTCTTCGTCATGAACGAACTGGATTCGACCATCGTGTCGATGGCGCTGGACGAAGCCACCGGCAAGCTCTCGATCATCGACGCAAAGCCGGCGGTGCCGGCCGAGGCACGCGACAGCAACCACTGCGCCGATATCCAGATCTCACCGGATGGCCGTTTTGTCTACGGCTCCAACCGCGGCCATGACAGCGTCGTCATCATGGCGGTCGACCAGCAGACAGGGTCGCTCAGCCTCGTCAGCTATATCCCTTGCGGCGGCGCGACCCCGCGTAACCTGGCGCTGACGCCGTCAGGCGGCCATCTGTTTTCCGCCAACCAGAATGGCGACCGCATTTCGATCTTCGCCCGCGACGCCGACAGCGGCATACTGACCGACACCGGGCGCGCCATCGAGATCGGCACGCCGATGTGCGTCAAGATCGTGCGCTGAACGCCCACAAAAATCGCCCGAGGCTCAAGCCTGTTGTATTGCCGAGAGCTTCCAGTTCGATCCATTCTCACGCACGAAAGTCCACAGCTCGGTCGTCTCTGTCGGATGATCATCGTCGCCCGCGACGATTTTGCCGCTGGCCCGTTCGCGCGTCACGTCACGAGATTCGTAGCGCAAGGCGGCTGTGGCGTAGTCGCGCTCATCCTCGCGCCAGCTTTCCGCGATGTCGGCCTGCAGCAAGGTGATATCAGTCACCTCGTTCCTGAGACCTTTCTGGGCATTGTCGGCCAACTCTTCCGAAAGATAGGATACCATTTCGGGTGTAACCGCCCGGCGCAGAGCGGCAT
>NZ_RZPL01001049.1:0-1339 GCF_004022805.1 Mesorhizobium sp. M7A.F.Ca.CA.002.04.1.1
GCCCGCCATCGATCGCGCCGGAAGCGTCCTCGAGGTCGCGGCGGTAGGAGGAAAGCGTGTTTTCTGCCGCGCCCCGCTCGGCGCTCATCATTTCCAGAAAGGCTTCGATGCGGGCGGCGCTGTTCATTCAGCCTGTCTTGTCATTCAGCTTTTCTTGGGATTGAGCTTTTCCGGAGGGATGCGCACGCTCATTTCCCCCTTCTTTGGCTCGACGAACATCACCAGTGCGAACATCGTACCATAGGCAATGCCAGCCAGAATCGCCGTTACCACGACAAAGCGAAACAGTGTCGGCATCAATTTTCGCCCGTCTTCTTGTTCTGCGTTTCCAAACCCTGTCCCCTTATGGGACGCCAATCCGGCCAATTCAAGGAAGAAGCTGGGGCCTGTTAGCAACTTCTGATGCAGACCCTGCCAGTCCATATCGGGTTCAAGGCACTTGCCACGCTTGACGCAAACGGGCTTTTCATGTCGATACGCCGGCAAAGAGGGCCTTCGAAACATCCGATGAACGCGCTGCCAGCAAATCCTCCAGACGAGAACCACGCCGCGTTGCTCGGCAGGCTGGGCAGCCGTTCCGTCGTCTTCGTCGGACTGATGGGCGCCGGCAAGACGGCGATCGGCCGCAAGGTGGCGACGATGCTGGCGCTGCCCTTCATAGACAGCGACCAGGAGATCGAAAGCGTCTCGCGCATGACCGTTCCGGAACTGTTCGAGCGCTACGGCGAGACCGAATTCAGGGCGCTGGAGCAGCGCGTCATCCTGCGCGTACTGGAAAACGGGCCGCAGGTGCTGTCGACCGGCGGCGGCGCCTTCATGAATGCGCAGACGCGCGAGGCGATTGCAGCGCAGGGCGTCTCGGTGTGGCTGAAGGCCGAACTCGACCTTCTGATGGATCGCGTCGCCAAGAAACAGAACCGGCCGCTCCTGAAAAGCGCCGACCCGCGCGCCGTGCTGGAGCGGCTGATGGGCGAGCGCTATCCGGTCTACGCGACATCGGACGTCACAGTGCCGACCCGCGACGACCGCAAGGAAGTCATCGCGACCGAGGTGGTGGACGCGCTGTGCCGGCATTTCGGCATTGATCAGGCGGCTGCGACGGGCGAGGTGGAACAGTGAGCATCGAGGCACCCGTTGTCGTCGAAGTCGGCCTTGGCGACCGGACCTACGACATTCTGATCGGCTCGGGGTTGTTGGCCCGCGCGGGTGCCGAGATTGCGCGCCGGCTGCCGGGCACACGCGCCGCGGTCGTCACCGACGCCAATGTCGCGGCAGCGCATCTCGGTGCGCTGAAGGCAGGCCTCGAAACGGGTGGCATCCAGACCGCCATCATCACACT
>NZ_RZPL01000104.1:0-10959 GCF_004022805.1 Mesorhizobium sp. M7A.F.Ca.CA.002.04.1.1
TGCGAAGGGGTCGCCATCGGCATGGCGCTGGCCTACCGGTTCTCGTCGCGGCTCAATCTGGCCAGCCCCGACGATGCCGCGCGACACCTTCTTGTCCTGGGTGATAAAGGCAAGCAGCGCCTCGGCGTCAGGCAGATCGCCCGGGATGTCGGCTATTCGCCAGGGCAGGCCGACGGCGCGCAGATGCGCCTCGACGCGCGCGGCATCGTCGGGGCTGGCCAGATTGAGCCGCGACGAGAACCGGTAGGCCAGCGCCATGCCGATGGCGACCCCTTCGCCATGGACGAGGCGGCTTCCGTCATATTGGGTGGCGGCTTCCAGCGCGTGGCCGAATGTGTGGCCGAGATTGAGCAGCGCGCGGTCGCCGGTCTCGAACTCGTCACGCGCAACCACGTCGGCCTTGGCGCGGCAGGCTTCGGCAATCGCCTGCGCCCTCTCCGGCCCGCCGGCAAAAACCTGGACCCAATTCTTTTCCAGCCAGGCGAAAAATTCCGGCCGGTCGATGAGCCCGTATTTGGCGAGCTCGGCATAGCCGGCGCGGAATTCCCGGATCGGCAGCGTGTCGAGCACCCCTGTGTCGGCCAACACCAGTTTCGGCTGATGGAAGACGCCGACAAGGTTCTTGCCGCGTGGGCTGTTGATGCCGGTCTTGCCGCCGACCGAGGAATCGACCTGCGCCAGCAGCGAGGTCGGAATCTGCACGAAATTCATGCCGCGCCGCACGATGCCGGCGGCAAAGCCGGCAAGGTCGCCGATAACACCGCCGCCGAAGGCGATGACGCCGTCATGTTTGCCCTTCTTGAACACGGCGATGCCGGCGGTCAGATTGGACTCGACCGGGTTAGGCCTGACCTCGGAGAAGACGCCGTAAGGAACCTTGGCGTCGTCGAGTATCTTCAGCGTCGAGGCGACGACCGGCAGTTTCGCCAGTCCAGGGTCGGTGACGAACAACGGCCGCTTGATGCCGGTGGCCGCCAGCACCTCAGGCAATTCCTTGATGCGGCCGGCGCCGAAGCGGACGGTGGTGGGGTAGTTCCATTTGGAGATCAGCTTGGACATTTTTGTCTTTCAATAAATCAGATGGCTTCGCGCAGATGGAATGATTTCGGCCGGGTCAGATTGTCGTAGCCGATGGCCGACAAGCCCGCACCCTTGCCGGTGTCCTTGACGCCGGTCCAGACCAAGGCCGGGTCGAGGTAGTCGCAGCGGTTCATGAACACCGTGCCGGTCTCGACGCGGTTGCCGATCGCCACGGCATGCTCGGTATCGCGCGTCCAGATCGAAGCGGTCAGCCCGTAGGGACTGTCGTTCATCAGCGCGATCGCCTCTTCGTCGTTGCGCACCTTCATGATGCCGACGATCGGGCCAAAGCTTTCCTCGCGCATGACGCTCATCTGATGATCGACTTCTGTCAGCACCTCAGGTGCCAGATAAGGCGAACCAGCCTTGTCGTTAGCCACCTTCATGTTGATGTGCGCCTTGGCACCCTTGCGCAGCGCTTCCGCCTTCTGTTCACGGATCAGGTCAGCAAAGCGCGCCTGCGCCATCGGTCCCATCGTCGTCGCCTGATCGAGCGGATTGCCGACGACATAGTTCTTTGTCTCGGCGATGAAGCCTTCGACGAATTCGTCATAGACCTTCTCGTGCACATAAACGCGTTCGATGCCGCAGCAGCACTGGCCGGAATTGTAGAAGGCGCCGTCGACCAGATTGGCGACCGCATGGTCCATCTTGGCGTCGGGCAGCACATAGGCCGGATCCTTGCCGCCAAGCTCGAGGCCGAGCGTCATGAAGGTGCCCGCCGCCGCCTTTTCGATGGCGCGGCCGCCGCCGACCGAACCGGTGAAATTGACGTGGTCGATCTTGCCCGAGCCGAGCAGCCTTTCGGTCTGGGCGTGGTTCAGCACGACATTCTGGAACACGCCCTTGGGCAGGCCGATCTTGTCGAAAGCCTGCTGAAAGCGCTCGCCGACCAGCAGCGTCTGCGCCGCATGCTTCAGGATCACGGTGTTGCCGGCCATCAGCGCCGGCACGATGGTGTTGACGGCGGTCAGATAGGGATAATTCCACGGCGCGATCACCATGACGACGCCGAGCGGGTCTTTCTTCACATAGCGGCGGAAACCGTCCTTGGGGTTGGAGGCCGGCACCGATTTGAGCGCCTGCTCGGCGATCTCGACCATGTAGTTGGTGCGTTCCCTGACGCCGCCGAATTCGCCGCCATAGCGCACGGGCCGCCCCATCTGCCAGGCGATTTCCGGCACGATCTCGTCGGTCATCGCGACCAGCGCTTCCAGCATAGCCAACATGTACTTGCCGCGCTCGACGATAGGTGTCTCAGCCCACTTCTCTTGCGCCGCCTTGGCGCGTTCCACTGCGGCGTTGATCGCCTGGTCTGTAGCAATCGGCCGCTCGGCATAGATCGAGCCATCGACGGGGGTAATGAGTTTGACCGTCTCGGTCATTTTGTAAGTCCTCGTATTCTACAACAAAATCGTGTGGCCTGGCGCTGCCCCTCATCTGCCTGCCGACAGCCTCTCCCCACGGGGAAAGGCTAAGAGTGAAGGGGTGGCGCCGACGAACCGCCGATACCTAATACCGCTCGAAACCTCTGTGCAGTTCCCAATCCGTAATCCGGCGGTCGTATTCGAACTGCTCCCACTTTGCGGTGTGGACATAGTGTTCGAGCACATCCTCGCCGAGCGCCTGCTTGAGCATCTTCGACTTCGCCAGCGTGTCGGTGGCATCGCGCAGCGTCTTCGGAATCTCCGGCAGGCGAGATGCCTGATAGGCATCGCCGACGAACGGCTTCTGCAATTCCAGCTTTTCGTCGATGCCGGCAAGGCCGGCGGCGATCAGGGCTGCGAAAGCAAGATACGGGTTGAGGTCGGCGCCACCGATGCGGCATTCCATGCGGATGCCCTTGGTGCCCTCGCCGCACAGGCGGAAGCCTGCGGTGCGGTTGTCTTCGCTCCACATGATCTTGGTCGGCGCGAAGGTGCCGGCCTGGAAGCGCTTGTAGGAGTTGATATAGGGCGCCAGGAACCAGGTGAATTCCTTGGCGTATTTGAGCTGGCCGGCGGCCCATTGCTGGCCGAGTGTCGACAGCGTCCAGTCGGCCTTTTTGTCGAAGAACAGCGGTGTCTTGCCGTCGGCGCTCCACAGCGAATTGTGGATGTGGCTGGAATTGCCGGCGAGCCCGTAATTATACTTGGACATGAACGAAATCGCCTTGCCCTCGGACTCGGCGATTTCCTTGGCGCCGTTCTTCAGGATGACGTGGCGGTCGGCCATGTCGAGCGCCTCGGCATAGCGCACATTGATCTCTTCCTGGCCCGGACCCCACTCGCCCTTGGAATTCTCGATCGGAATGCCGGCCGCTTCCATTTCGTTGCGAAGCCGGCGCATGACGCCTTCTTCCTTGGTGGTGATGCCGATCTGGTAGTCGCCGATATAGGGCGATGCGGTGTCGAGACCTTGCCAGTGCTTCTTGCGGGCCGAATCGTAGGTCTCGTTGAACAGATAGAATTCGAGCTCGGATGCGAAATAGCCGATATAGCCGCGCTCGCTCAGCCGCTTGACCTGCTTCTTCAAGATGGCGCGCGGCGAATGCGGCAGGTCGTCATGCGTGTGGTGGTCGAGCACGTCGCAGATCACGAGCGCGGTCTTTTCCAGCCAGGGAATGCGCCGCAGCGTGGCGAGATCCGGCTTCATGACGAAATCGCCATAGCCCTTCGACCAACTCGCCGCCTTGTAACCCGGCACCGGCTCCATATCGATGTCGGCGGCCAGCAGATAATTGCATCCATGCGTTTCGTCATGCGCGGAATCGACGAAGTACTGCGCCAGGAAGCGTTTTCCCGCCAGCCGTCCCTGCATGTCGACGATGCAGGCCAGCACGGTGTCGATCTCACCGCTGGAGACCGCTTTCTTCAACTGATCGAACGAGAAATTTCCGGCCATTCCTTTGGCACTCCAGCGCTTGGGCTTTGAATGAGTTGAACGAAACCATGGCCGGCACGATGCCGGCCATGGCCATGATGGTGGAGGTCAGTGGCCGGTTTCGCCGACTGCCTGTTCGGCCGCCTTGATGGCCGCCTGACGCGCCGCAATGATGTCGCCGAGCGGCGGCCCCTGGAAGCGGCGCTTCTCGAAGCCGAACCAGACGACTGCCGTCAGGATGAAGAAGCCGACGGTGATGTAGAGCGCCCAATCGTTCGGCGGCTGGATGCCGATGATGAAGATCAGGATCATTGAGACGATCGACAGGAAGGCGAACAGCATGAACACGCCGCGCCCCATGTTCCAGGGACCCATCTTGTCCCACTTCGGCGTGCCCCAGGCGAGCATGCCGAGCACGATCGGCACGGTGAAGGAGAGGAACAGGAAGATGACGGTGCAGGAAACCACGATGGTGTAGGCCGAAGTGCCTGCGACCGAAACCAGCGTCGAACCCCAGACGAACAGCACCGACAGGATCGAAGCCGTCCAGATCGCCGCCACCGGCGTGCGGTAGGTCGGGCTGACCTTGGCGAGTGCCGCCGAACCCGGCAGGCCGCCGTCACGCGAGAAGGCGAAGATCATGCGCGAGGCAGACGTCACCGTGGCAAGGCCGCACAGCAGCTGCGCGACGAACACGACGAGGTAGACGAACTCCTTGATGCCGGGGCTTACACGCTGGTCGAAGGCCCAGAAGAACACGTTCCAGCCCTGCTTGGCGGCATCGTCCATGTTCGGGATCATCAGCACGAAGGCGGCCAGGAACAGATAGCCGAAAACGGCCGACCAGATCACCGACATGACCATGGCGCGCGGCACGGAAGAAGCCGCCTTGATGGTTTCCTCCGAGGTGTGCGCGGAAGCGTCATAACCGGTGATCGTGTAGATCGGCAGCAACAGTCCGAGCGCGAACACCCAGGCATTCGAGACGGATGGCCACACGCCGGCGCCTGCGTCCCCGGAATAGTTCTTGAAGGTGAAGAGACGGCTGAAATCCCAGGTCTCAGCGGAAGCCAGGCAGACGATGGCGATCAGGATCGAGCCGAAGAAGATGAGATAGCCCGAGAAATCGGTCAGCTTCGCCGTCAGCTTGATGCCGAGATGGTTGATCAGCGCCTGCGCGCCGGTGATGATGATCAGAAAGATCATCTGGTTTGTCAGCGTGCCTTCGATTCCGAGCGTCGGGCCGAAAGCGCCGATGAAAAACGTCCAGGTGCCGACATTGATGGCGCCGAGCACGGTGATCAGGCCGAGCAGATTGAGCCATGCGGTGACCCAGCCGGTGCCGCGGTTGCCGAGGATCGAACCCCAGTGATAGAGGCCGCCGGCCGTCGGATAGGCCGAGCTGATCTGCGACATGGCGACCGCAAAGGTCAGCGAAACGAAGCAGCCGACCAGCCAGCCGATGCCGATGCCGATGCCGCCGGCGCCGGAGGTGGCCTGGGCCAGCGAATTGATGCCGCCCGACAGGATGCAGATGATGGAGAAGGAAACGGCGAAGTTCGAAAAGCGACTGAGGCGCCGCTCCAATTCCTGGGCATAGCCCATGCTGTGGAGGTGCTTTACGTCCTCCGCCTTGTCAACTTCAGTATAACCCGGTGCTGCCATTTTAGTGTCCCCTGTTGGTTTTCGGGTCGGGATGAGATCCCGCCCTAGCTAGCCGATTGAACTGACTTTCCGACTGAATGCGATCTGGTGTGTCCGGCCTCCTCTGGCTCCAGATCCGAAAAAATGCCCGTGAGCAGATCCGCCCATTTCCGCTGCCCGGTCTCGCCGGCGATTTCGTCATTGCGGATTTCGATCATCGCGCAGGGCAGTCCGCGCGAGCGCGCATGCCGTTCCAGCGTGAAATAGACGCGGTCATCAGGTGAATACGGCTCGTTGACCCCGACGGTGACACCGGAAAGCCGCTTCAGCGCCGATATCAGCGGCGCCGCCAGCCGGCGATCCTCGTCATGGATGATGCCGATATGCCAGGGCCGGTTGCGGCCCTTGTATACCGGCGTGAAGGAATGGACCGAAACCAGCCGCGTTTCCTGACCGTGTGACAGCCTGTGGCTGATGATATCCGCAATCGTATCGTGGAAAGGGCGCCACGAAAGCGCGACACGCGCGGCACGCTCACTTTCCGACAGGCCGGCATTGCCCGGTATGGCCGTTGTCTCACTGACCGGCGGCACCAGGTCGGGCGCGTCAAGCGGCCGGTTGCAGTCGATGACAAGGCGCGAAATGCGGGTTTCGACGAGCGTCGCGTCGAGCGCCTGCGCCATGCGGCGGGCAACCGGCAGCGCGCCGGGATCCCAGGCGATGTGGCGCGACAGGTCCTCGACAGCAAGGCCGAGCGTGCCGAATTCGGCGGGCAGGAAGTTCGAGGCGTGATCGCAGGTCAGCACGAAAGGGCTTGATCCGCCGGGGTTCGTCACCCTTACGGTATCAGACGATGCAAGGCTGGCGGGCCGTGCTTTCTCCATACTCTGCCGTCCCCGGGGAGCGCTGTATCGTATGTTACGTATTTTGCCTCATTGCGTCCCTGTGGATGATTTCATACAGTTTGTCCGGCTTTGTCAAATGCGATTTCGGAAAAGACCATCGACCGAGCCAAGGGTGGGGAAAAGATGATTTCCAACATTGCCGAACTGATCGCCGACCGCGTCGGCACGATGCCGGCCAGCGAACGGCGCGCGGCCCAGACACTGATTGCCTTCTACCCGATGATCGGCTTGAAAACGGTCGCTGAATTCTCGGCCGCAGCCGGCGTTTCCTCGCCGACAATCCTGCGTTTCGTCGCCCGGTTGGGCTTTCAGAACTATCCGGAGTTCCAGTCGAGCCTGCAGGACGAACTGGCGGCGCAACTGCAATCGCCGGCGACAAGGACGCTCAATCCGCCCTCGCCCGGCGGCGGGACCGTGTCGCCGATGCTGGAAGCGACGCTCGACAATATGCGCGAGACATTCAGGCACCTGTCCGACAAGCAGCTTGCCGACATCGCCGCCCGGCTGGCGGACCGGCGCGGCAAGACCTTCCTGATCGGCGGCCGCTTCACCGATCCGCTGGCGCGCTACATGGCCGCCCACCTCGCCATCATCCAGCCGGATGTCTTTCACCTCGCCGGGCAGGAAAGCATGTGGCGTGACCGGCTGATCGACATGGGCAAGCGCGACGTGCTGGTCATCTTCGACATCAGGCGCTACCAGGACAGCCTCCTCCGCTTCGCCGAGAAGGCGCATCAGCGTGGCGTGCAGATCGTACTGTTCACCGACCAGTGGCTGTCGCCGATCGCCCGCCTTGCTCGCCATGTCATCGCCGGACGAACCGCAGTGCCGTCGGCATGGGATTCATCGGCGGCCCTTTTCGTCGTCGCCGAAACGCTGATCGGCGCCGTCACCAGGCAACTGGAAGCAGAAGGCGCCAAACGCATTCGCGAGATGGAAAGTCTGCGTTAGTGCATATGCGATGATCCGAAGCGTTACGCATATTTTCTCAAACGTTACATATATTTAATGTGCGCAGCCCCCGGAGAATTGTCATAAAGACGCGATATCGAGACGGCTTCTTTGCCTTACAATAGCCTCGCTGCGTCTGCTTCATTTCGGGAAACCGGTAGACGGAAGGATTGTTTTACCAACCGGAGTGCTGATGGCCGCCTGGAAACAGATACTTTTTGCACTCGTGGTGCTGGTGGTGGCGGCAGCCGCCTGGCTGCGCTTTTATCCCGGCGCACCGGACGTGCTGGCACGTTGGGGCATCGACTGGGCTTACGCGGCAACGCCCCCGGCTGAAACCGGTGCCGCCAACGCGAGGCAGGCAAACGGCCGCAACGGCAACCAGCGGGTGAACGTGGTCGCCTTGGCGGCCACTTCGGCTGTTATCAACGACCGCCTGCAGGCGATCGGCACCGGCCGTGCCAACGCCTCGGTGACCGTCAATCCTTACAGCTCCGGCCGCCTCGCCGAACTGCTGGTCGAATCCGGCAGCCATGTCGAGAAGGGACAGATCCTCGCCACCCTCGATTCCGAGACCGAAGTGATCTCTCAGGACCGTGCCAAGCTCGCCTTGCAGGACGCTCAGTCCAAGCTCGACCGCGTTAAGTCGCTGCGTGCCTCCAATGCCGCGACCCCGGTAGCCGTGGCTGATGCCGAGGTGGTGCTGGCGGGCGCCAAGCTGGCGCTTCAGGACGCGGAACTTGCACTGCAGCGCCGGTCGATCCTGGCGCCGATCGCCGGCACCGTCGGCATCCTGCCGATCTCGGCCGGCAATTACGTCACCAACCAGTCGGCCATCGCCACGCTCGACGACCGGTCCTCGATCCTGGTCGATTTCCTGGTACCCGAGCGCTTCGCCGCCGCCGTCAAGGTCGGTGCGCAATTGACGGCGACGCCGATCGCCAATCCCAGCAACGCCTATAGCGGCACCGTTTCGGCCATCGACAACCACATCGATGAAAAGAGTCGCACGCTGCTGGTCAAGGCCAAGATCGCCAACCCGGCCGATTCGCTGCGCGCCGGCATGTCGTTCGGCATCACCATGAAATTTCCGGGGCAAACCTATCCGGCCGTCAGCCCGCTGGCGATCCTGTGGGGGTCGGACGGCGCCTATGTCTGGCAGATCGAGGATGGCAAGGCCAGGCGGGTCCCGGTGCGCATCATCCAGCGCAACACCGAGACCGTGCTGATCGACGCCGAGATCGACAATGGCGACATGGTGGTCACAGAAGGCACCCAGAGCGTCAGCGAGGGCGGCGCGGTTCGCCTTGCCGGCGAAGAGCAGCGCGCCGCGGACGCCGCCGCAGGCTCATGACCGGAACCATCAACACCGCCAGCGAGACCGGCTTCACCGCCCTGTTCATCCGCAGGCCGGTCATGGCCTTCGTGCTCAACACACTGATTGCGGTCGCCGGCCTGGCCGCTTTCTACGGCGTCGAGATCCGCGAACTGCCTGATGTCGACCGCGCGGTCGTCACTGTTTCCACCACCTTCGAGGGCGCGGCGGCCGAGACCGTCGACCGCGAACTGACCGACACGATCGAGGGCGCCGTCGCCCGCGTCTCAGGCGTCAAGTCGATCTCGTCGTCTTCCTCGTTCGGCTCGAGCCGCGTCACCATCGAGTTCAACGACGGCGTCGATCTGAATGTCGCCGCCTCGGACGTGCGTGATGCTGTCGGCCGCGTCGCCAATCAGATGCCCGACACCGCCGATCCGCCGCGCATCGTCAAGGCCGACGCCAATTCCGACGCGGTGATGCGACTGGCGGTGACCTCGGACAACATGTCGATCCAGGACATGACCGTGGTGGTCCAGGACCAGATCGAGGACGAGCTTGCCGCCGTGCCCGGCGTTGCCGACGTCCAGGTCTATGGCGACCGCGACAAGATCTTTCGCATCGATGTCGACCAGAACAAGCTGGCCAGCCTCGGCTTCACGGTTGCCGATCTCAGGGCCGCCCTTGCCTCGGTCGCTTTCGATTCCCCTGCCGGTTCGATCACCACGACCAACCAGGACCTGATCGTCCGCACGACTGCCGACGTGACCACGCCGGAAGAGTTCGAAAACATCATTGTCGGCGGCACGACGCGCATCCGCGACGTCGCCACCGTCACGCTCGGTCCCGACGTCGGCCAGACCACGCTGCGCTCGGATGGCAAGACCGGCATCGGCATCGGCATCATCCGCCAGGCGGAATCGAACACGCTGGACATCTCGACCGGCGTCCAGTCCGCCGTCGCCAAGCTGCAGGAAAACCTGCCCAAGGGCATGTCGATCAAGATCACCAGCGACGACGCCGTCTTCGTCAAGGGCGCGGTGCACGAGGTCGAGATCGCACTCGGCCTGTCCGTGACCATGGTGCTGATCGTCATCTATGTGTTTCTCCTCGACTGGCGCGCGACGCTGATCCCCGGCCTGTCGATGCCGGTCGCCATGATCGGCACCATCGCTGCCATCTATCTGGCCGGCTTCTCGGTCAACATCCTGACCCTGCTCGCTCTGGTGCTGGCGACGGGACTGGTCGTCGACGACGCCATCGTCGTGCTCGAAAACATCGTGCGACGACGCAATGAAGGCATGGGGCCCCGCGCCGCCGCCGTGCTTGGCGCGCAGGAAGTGTTTTTCGCCGTCATTGCCACCACCTTGACGCTGGTCGCCGTCTTCGTGCCGATTTCGTTCCTGCCCGGCCAGACCGGCGGCCTGTTCCGCGAATTCGGCTTCGTGCTTGCCATGTCGGTGCTATTGTCCTGCGTTGTGGCGCTGACGCTGTGCCCGATGCTCGCCTCGCGCATGCTGACCAGCGCATCGCTCCACCACGAAGGGGGCCATGGCATCGGCGCCCGCATCGGCGGCGCGCTCAATACGGCCTACAAGCGCGGCCTACACGCCTGCCTCGACGCGCCATGGATCGTGCTTCTGGTCGCGGTGCTGTTTGCCGGCACCGCCTTCACGCTGTTCGGCACCATCCGCCAGGAGCTGACGCCGACCGAGGACCGCGCCGCCGTGCTTCTGCGCATCAGCGCCCCGCAAGGCGTCAGCCTCGACTATACGACGCAGCAGATGCAGAAGATCGAGAGACTGATCCAGCCGATGCGCGATTCCGGCGAGATCCGCTCGACCTTCGAGAATGCCGGCCAGAACGGCTCCTACAATTCCGGCTTCATGGTGATGACGTTGGCGCCGTGGAACGAGCGCAGCCGCAGCCAGCAGGAGATCATGGCCGAGATCAGCCAGTTGACCAGGCAGGTGCCGAGCGTGCGCATCTTCCCGGTACAGCCCAACAGCCTCGGCATCCGTGGCGCCGGCAACGGCCTGCAGTTCGCGCTGGTCGGCAACGACCGCAAGGCGCTCGGCGACGCAGCCGTGAAGATCATCGCCGAGATGCAGAAGGACGCGCGCTTCCAGACACCGCGCCTGTCGATCGACCCGACGCAACCGCAGCTCGCCGTGGCCATCGACCGCGAGAGCGCCTCCGACC
>NZ_RZPL01001050.1:0-1337 GCF_004022805.1 Mesorhizobium sp. M7A.F.Ca.CA.002.04.1.1
GGCGAGCTCGGCGACGGTGACCCTGGCGGCCGAGGCGCATGGCGTGCTGCCGGCGCAGATCGCCAAGACGATCTGCCTGCGCGTCGGCGACCGCACCATGCTGGTGGTGACCAGCGGCATCGCCAGGCTGGACAACCGCAAGTTCAAGGACCAGTTCGGCGGCAAGCCGCGCATGCTCGACGCGGCGGAAGTTGTCGAAGCGACGAGCCACCCGGTCGGCGGCGTCTGCCCGTTCGGCCTGCCGGCGCCGCTGCCGGTCTATTGCGACGTATCGCTGCGCGAATTTGACGAGGTCGTGCCCGCGGCAGGCGCCACCAATGCGGCGGTGCGGATCAGCCCGCAGAGGATGGTTGAGCTGATTGGGGCTGAGTGGATCGATGTGTGCCAGGGGTAGCCCAAGCCAGAGTTCAAGCGGCAGAGCACATGGTTGCCCCGATCCGAGATTTGGCCGGGCTGACCGAAGCATCTGGAGAGGCGGACTTCGGGGGCAAGTCCTGCTTTCAAATTTGGTCGGAGTGGCCGGATTCGAACCGACGACCCCTTGACCCCCAGTCAAGTGCGCTACCGGGCTGCGCTACACTCCGGACCGCGGAAAGCCCTATATTCTCAAGGGTTCAGAAGCAAGAGGCGAATTCGCTGAAATTGGTGAAATGGGAACAGATGGTGTCCCGGTGTGCCTTTGGTGACCGAAAGTCACACCGACAAATCATACCGCAAGTGCTGCTTAGGTTCCGGTCACCGAGGGCGGACACACTACGTGCTTTGTCTTGCCCTGGAAGGGCATAGCCTGCACCGCTCTAGGCTGCAATTGCCCAAAGAAGTTCAAGACTTCGTTCAATCGCCAGAATGTTCGAAGGAATATGTAGGCTACGAGGAAAGGGGAGCGCTGACGAGCTCCCCTGACGCTAGATCTGATCCGCGAAAATGATGTCGATGCACTACTGACCCATTCCAAACTTGTAGGTTAGCCGGGCCATCACGGCATCGACCTTTGCCTCTGTGCGATAGGTCTCGGGATTGTCGCCGAGAGTGCCATCATCGAACACGTTGTCGCCCGTGCTCGTCTTATGGCCGAGGTCAACGTGGGTGTAGTCCACGCCAAGCGAGAGGTTGTTCGTAAGGGCATAGTCGATGCCAGCGCCGAGCGCATAGCCGTTCTGCCACTCATTCTTTTCGTAGGTCACCAGGGCGTCGTTGTCTCGGGCGCGGAAATCCACCTTGCCGCCGGCATAACCAGCCTTGGCATAGATCAGCACGCGATCGAAGGCGTAGCCGACGCGGCCGACGACCGTGGCATAATTCGAGATTTTGGCGGTCTCGGTGTCGCTGTCCGGGAA
>NZ_RZPL01001051.1:0-1336 GCF_004022805.1 Mesorhizobium sp. M7A.F.Ca.CA.002.04.1.1
GGAACACGGCAAAGATCGGATCGATGGACGTGCCGTCATCGGCGGGATTGCGCTTGCCCCGCGCTTCCAGTTCTTCGGGATTGCCCTCCAGCACCATGACCATGTCATCGACGGCTTTGCTGATGCCGCCGGAGAAGTCCCCGGCGCGGAAGGCCGGCACCATGTCATTTTCGATGATCAGCTTGGTGTGCAGGTCGGTCAGCGTGCCTTCCAGCCCATAACCGACCTCGATGCGCATCTTGCGGTCGTTCGGGGCAACCAGCAGCAGCACGCCATTGTTCTCGCCCGCCTGGCCAAGTTTCCAGAAGCGGAACAGCCGGTTGGCGTAAGGCTCGATCTCCTCGCCATCGAGGCTGGGAATCGTCGCGACGACGATCTGGTCGGAGCCTTTCGTCTCGAAATCGGCGAGTTTTTGGGTCAGCGCCGCCCTGGTCGCGGCGTCGATGATGCCGGCATTGTCGACGACACGGCCGGTCAGCGCCGGCAGGTCGGCCGCGTAGGCCATGACGCAGGAGAACAGCACGACCGCAGCAATCAGGACGGCCGAGGCGAGGCGGTCGCGTTTCGACAGGCTGATGCTGGATACCATCATGCCATCACCAGCTTCCCGACGAGCCGCCGCCGCCGGACGAACCGCCGCCGCCGGAAAAGCCTCCACCGCTGCTTGACCCCGAAGACCAGCCGCCGCCGGAACTCCCCGACGACCAGCCGCCACTGGAGGATCGCCGGCTTGGCTCGAAGGTCATGCCAAGCCAGCGGTAGCGGCCGGGGCCAAGCTTCTGGCCGAAGATCGGCGGCAGCACGGAAGCCGCAATGCTGCCGAAGAAGATGATCGCCCAGATGCTGATGAAGACGGCGAAGAACAGGTCGTCGGAATCGAAAGGCGCTTGCTGGTTGCGCTCGCCGCGCGCCTCCAGCTCCGCCGGATTGCCTTCCAGCACCATGACCATGTCGTCGACGGCCTTGCTGATACCGCCCGAGAAGTCCCCGGCGCGGAAGGCCGGCACCATGTCATTCTCGATGATCAGCTTGGTGTGCAGGTCGGTCAGCGTGCCTTCCAGCCCATAGCCGACCTCGATGCGCATCTTGCGGTCGTTCGGGGCCACCAGCAGCAGGACGCCATTGTTTTCCTTCGCCTGGCCGAGCTTCCAGAAGCGGAACAGCCGGTTGGCGTAAGGCTCGATCTCCTCGCCATCGAGGCTGGGGATCGTCGCGACGACGATCTGGTCGGAGCCTTTTGTCTCGAAATCGGCGAGTTTTTGGGTCAGCGCCGCCTTGGTCGCGGCGTCGATGATGCCGGCATTGTCGACGACACGGCCGGTCAGCGCCGGGAGAT
>NZ_RZPL01001052.1:0-1324 GCF_004022805.1 Mesorhizobium sp. M7A.F.Ca.CA.002.04.1.1
CATCCGTATTGCCGCGCGATGGTGCTACCAGTCGCCCCATATCTTTCAGATTGACGTTTCAACCTAGAAAATTCTTTGGACTCCAAATGAAGGAACCCGAGTACGAAGGTGCCTCCAATTTTTGTCCGTTCAAATACGGCGACATACGGTGACCTGCCCAAACTGCCATCTGGATTTTTCGGTCTGAGCCCGACTTTCACCTCAGGAACTTCATCGTTCAGTTGAAGTCGCCACATGTGATTCTGCTGATACCGCATTTTGAGTTTAGCGACAGTCCCTGCCGAGGTTTTGAAATTGAAATATGAATCCTCTCCGCCGTTTGAGGAAAGCCCAAAGAAAAGCGCTTGCTCCGCTTTAAACTCAAGCTCCTTTCCCATCAACGTGATATTGCCACCCTCAATCCAGCACGTTGTGGCGAGCGCTGGATCTACTTCGGTTTGGTCGGAATCTAAAGCTTTCTTTACAGGAGGCTCTTTCTCATTCTTGCCTGTGGTCAGTCGCGCGATAGCGTCTCGGAGCGGTCGAATCTTTAGATAGGTTTGCTCGTATTCGCTCAATTTCTCCGCTGTAAGCTCCTCGCCGATGCTCCACAACTGCGACCAAGCCGCATCAAAGGCTTCAGTAGAATTCTTGCCTCCAGTGCCAATTGCGTTGGCCTCGCAATTCTTACGGAGAGCAGCACGAGTCAGATTGGCCGAACCGACAACTAGGAGGTTGGTCTCTTCCTTCGATGTTGACTTGAAAAAATACAGCTTGGGATGGAACCTCGCATCTTTGCTTGAGAGGCCTGCAACGCGAATTTGCGCTCCAGGAAGAGATTGAATCAACCTGAGAGCTCCGGGTTGGGTGATATAGTCATCTAGCCCCACGAGCCAATGCGTTTCAGGCGCATCCATCATCGTTAATGCGCCAAGCAATTCACGAACTCCCGAGACAGTGGCGTAGGCTGCGGCTACCCAGAACCCTGTACACGGGCGATGTTCACTCCATGCTCTGACTGCATTGCCAAGCGTTTCTGCCGTTCCAGCACTTTGGACTAAGACATCCATAGGCTGCTGCCCCCCGATAGCACCTCCCACCTCACCGTCAGCAATGGTGTTACCTTGGGCGTAATCGCCAGCTTCGCGGCGACCTCGTCGAGTTTGCTGTCGACCTCCTTCCGGATTTCGCGGAGCGTCTGGAAGGTCGACATTTTGAGGTCATCCCGCTCGCCTTCAAGCTTCTTGATCCGGCGTTCTTCCGCTACCTTCTCGACTAGCGGAATCGCCTGATTGGCCCGAAGTGCCCGCCGGGCGTTGCGCGCCTCCAGGTCCAGTTCCCTGAC
>NZ_RZPL01001053.1:0-1318 GCF_004022805.1 Mesorhizobium sp. M7A.F.Ca.CA.002.04.1.1
GCCGGTGGCGGTCAAGTTGCGCCAGCATTCGGCCACCGCCTGCTTGCCGCCCTCGTAAGGGTCGGCCTCGCAATAGCGCGGCGTCACGTCGGACGAGAAGGCGAGCGCCTTGGTCGCATGGCCTTCGACCCGCACCACGCCGGCATCGCCGCCTGGAAGCTGCAGCGAATTGCCCTGGATCAGCGTGTCATACTGCTCCCACACCCAGCGGCGCGAAGACAGGTCGGGACCGCCGAGCAGCTTCAGGAGCGCGTCTGCAACATCGGCTTGCGGAACATCATTGGCGGCCAGCGGCGCCGGCTTCTTCGGTTCGATCCACGGCCGGTCATATTCCGGAGCCTTGTCGCCAAGATCCTTGATCGGCAGGTTGGCAACCTCGTCGCCCTGGTGCAGCACGCGGAAGCGCAGATCGTCGGTGGTCTTGCCGACGATGGCGAAGTCGAGCCCCCATTTGTGGAAGATCGCCTCGGCTTCCTTTTCCTTTTCCGGACGCAGCACCATCAGCATGCGCTCCTGGCTTTCCGAAAGCATCATTTCGTAGGCGCTCATGCGCTCTTCGCGCACCGGCACCTTGTCGAGATCGAGCTCGATGCCGAGGTCGCCCTTGGCGCCCATTTCGACCGCCGAGCAGGTGAGGCCGGCCGCACCCATGTCCTGGATGGCGATGACGGCGCCCGAGGCCATCAGTTCGAGGCTGGCTTCCAGCAGGCACTTTTCGGTGAAGGGATCGCCGACCTGCACTGTCGGACGCTTCTCATCGATCTTGTCGTCGAATTCGGCCGAAGCCATGGTGGCGCCGCCGACGCCGTCGCGGCCGGTCTTGGCGCCGAGATAGACGACCGGCAGGCCGACTCCCTTGGCTTCGGACAGGAAGATCGCATCGGTCTTGGCAAGGCCCGCTGCAAAGGCGTTGACCAGGATGTTGCCATTGTAGCGGGCATCGAAATTGACCTCGCCGCCGACCGTCGGCACGCCGAACGCGTTGCCATAGCCGCCGACGCCGGAAACCACGCCTGAAACGAGGTGCCTGGTCTTGGGATGGTCGGGCGCACCAAAACGCAGCGCATTCATCGCCGCGATCGGCCGCGCGCCCATGGTGAAGACGTCGCGCAATATGCCGCCGACGCCGGTCGCCGCACCCTGGTAGGGCTCGATGTAGGATGGGTGGTTGTGACTCTCCATCTTGAAGACGACGCAGTCGCCATCGCCGATGTCGACCACGCCAGCATTCTCGCCCGGCCCCTGGATGACCTGAGGTCCGGTGGTCGGCAGCGTGCGCAGCCATTTCTTCGAGGATTTGTAGGAGCAGTGCTCATTC
>NZ_RZPL01001054.1:0-1318 GCF_004022805.1 Mesorhizobium sp. M7A.F.Ca.CA.002.04.1.1
GGAGAAACCGAAGTTCAAGACGGTCATCGTAACGCGCGGCACGAAGGCCGAGGAATACCAGGTTCCTTCGCGGGACCAGAAATAAACCAGTGGGGACTGGGTGAGGGACGGGACAATGTTCGGGCTGTTCATATATCGGGTCATGACGCGGTTGCGCGTTTTGCGCGCCGTGGCTGTCGCGTCTTCGCTGGCCGCTGCGGTGATGCTGGCCTTGGGCGCCTCGGCGGCGAGAGCTGACAACGACGTCGTCTACGTGTCGTCGACCAAGAATGCGTCAATCAAGGTTGCCAAGGGCAAGCCGAAGACGATCATCACCAGTGCTGCCTTCTACCAGATCGTCATCGGCGATCCGGAGATCGCCAACGTCAATCCGCTGACCGACAAATCCTTCTATGTGCTCGGCAACAATCTCGGCACCACCGGGATTGCGCTGTTCGATGAGAAAAAGCAGCTTGTCGGCACCGTCGACATCGAGGTGACGCTCGACACCGACCAACTGGCCAGCACCATTCGCGCCAGCGTGCCGGATGCCAGGATCAAGGTCGGATCGGCCAATGGCCGTGTCGTGCTGTCGGGCGAGGCCGACGATGCCGTCGCCGCCGAAAAGGCAAACAAGATCGCGACGCGCTTTTCCGGTGCCGAGGAGGTGATCAACTCGGTCAACATCTCATCTTCGCAGCAGGTCCAGCTCAACGTCCGCTTTGTCGAGATCAACCGCCAGGCGGGCCAGGATCTGGGTGCCAAATACGCCGCCAATTTCGCCTATGGCCTTGGCGGCCGCGACGTCTCGATCGATCCGGGCACAGTGCCGGCGGCCGGTACTGGCGAGATCATCGGTCGTCTCCTATCGAACGGCGTATCGATCGATATTGCCATCAAGGCGCTGGAGGAGCGCGGCTTGGCGCGGCGACTGGCCGAGCCGAACCTGATCGCCCGGTCCGGTCAGACGGCGAGCTTCCTCGCCGGCGGCGAGTTCCCGATCCCGGTCTCGGAGGACAACGGCAAGATCTCGGTCAGCTACAAGAAATACGGCGTCAGCCTGGATTTCACGCCGACGGTTCTGAAAGACGGGCTGGTCAGCCTTGATATCGCGCCGGAAGTCTCCTCGATCGATGCGTCGGCCTCCTACAATATCGGGACGATCTCGGTTCCTGGCTTCATCGTGCGCCGTGCCAGGACGTCAGTCGACCTGAAGAACGGCCAGAGCTTCATGATCGCTGGACTGCTGCAGTCGCAAAACGACATCACCACGTCGCGCATTCCGGGCCTCGGCAAGATGCCGGTGCTTGGGGCTCTGTTCTCGTCCAAATCCTATCAG
>NZ_RZPL01001055.1:0-1317 GCF_004022805.1 Mesorhizobium sp. M7A.F.Ca.CA.002.04.1.1
CCCCTTGGCCGCGCGGCCGACGCGAATGGATTCAGGGCGGAGACTCCCCCAGCGATGCTGGCCGGAATAGCGCTGCACGAAATCCGGCGGCAGCACATTGGAGGAGCCGACGAAATCGGCGACGAAGCGGGTCCTCGGCCGCTGGTAGATATCTTCCGGAGTGCCGATCTGCATGATCTTGCCATCGTTGAAGACGGCGACGCGGTCGGCCATCGACAGCGCTTCGCCCTGGTCGTGAGTGACGAAGACGAAGGTGATGCCGAGCGCCTTCTGCAGCGACTTCAACTCCTCCTGCATGTTCTCGCGCAATTTGAGGTCGAGCGCGCCGAGCGGCTCGTCGAGCAGCAGCACCTTTGGCTGGTTGACCAGCGCGCGGGCCAGTGCCACGCGCTGGCGCTGGCCACCGGAAAGCTGGCCGGGCCGGCGGGCGCCATAGCCGGGCAGCCGCACCAGTGACAGCGCCTCTTCCGCCGCCTTGTGCCGCTCAGCCTTGCCGACGCCCTTGACCATCAGCCCGTAGGCAACGTTGTCGAGCACGTTCAGATGCGGGAACAGCGCATAATCCTGAAACACGGTGTTGACGTTGCGGCGATAGGGCGGAACGCCCTCGGCGCGGTCGCCGAAGATCGAGATCGAGCCCGATGTCGGCTGCTCGAAGCCGGCGATGAGGCGCAGGCAAGTGGTCTTGCCGGAACCAGACGGCCCGAGCATGGCGAAGAACTCGCCCGGCGCGATGTCGAGATCGACCGCGTCGACCGCGCGCACGCTGCCGAAATGGCGCGAGGCTTTCTGGAAGGAGACGGCGGAGGTCATGGGCTGTCAGTCCGTTGCCGGTTTGATGTGTTGATGTCGCGCGACGTCCTATCTCCCCCTTGTGGGGGTGAGAAGTGATCCGCATAGCGGAGGAAAGCCAATTGCTTGGCTTTTCGAGCTTCGAACGCCTGAGCCTTGCGAAGGGCCAGGCACTGCCACGAACTGCCGAGCAGACCCCACCCAGACGCTATGCGTCGACCCTCCCCACAAGGGGTCGGTCCAGGCTGCTCCTCGTCCGCCGATGCCGCCGCTCTCGTCCGCCCCCCAGCGATAGTAGGGCACGCACTGATCGTTCTGGGTGGCGCATTTCGACACCGGCGTCTTCCAGAACTTGATCTTGTCGAAGTTCTCGTAGCCGTTGGTCTTGCAACCCTCGTCGGTCAAAAGCTCATTGCCCTTGCAGGCGGCGGGCACGACGGGCAGTGAGCCGAACCAGGCTGAGACATCGCCCTGCACCTTCGGCGACAGCGAATGTTCCATCCACATATAGGCACAGTTGGGGTT
>NZ_RZPL01001056.1:0-1312 GCF_004022805.1 Mesorhizobium sp. M7A.F.Ca.CA.002.04.1.1
TTCGAGGGCCGGTCGCTGGTCCTGGAGCGCTAGGAGGAAATCATGGGCATCACCTTTCGCAAGGAAACGTTCCGCGACGACTTCACCTTCAGGAACAGCCCTGAGCACATCAGGCGCTTCCCGTTCCCTTTCCACGAAGACGCCTACATGTATGCGGTCAACATCGAGCCGCATGTCGTCGGGCCGAAAGGCAGCGTGCTGGAAAACCTGATCGACGTCGACGAGCACTATGTCGCCGAGATGCAGGACCGGGCGCTGGTGCTGGCCGAGGACCCGCTGCGCTGCCAGTCGCTGCCGCACATGACGCTGGCCGGCTGGGACCTGCTGGAACTGCTGATGGAGCAGCAGGCGCTGGGCTATCCCGAACATTTCACACTGACCCGCGACGGCGACCGCTGGCGCTGGATCAACCGGCCGCTCGGCATCGACGACACCTTCACCTTCGGCGACACCTCGACGCTGCCTTACGGCCCGATGGAGTACATCACCCGCCAGAGCCAGGGCGACTTCTGCATCCTCGACCAGCGCGACGGCAATCTGTGGATGGATGCCGGCATGGTCACCACCCAAGCCGACTGGTCGCTCGATTTCGACATCGGCATGAACTTTTTCGAATGGCACGCGCCGGTGCCGCTGGCGCATGAGAAGGGGATTTTTGTCAGGGCGCTGAAATTCCTCACCAACATCCAGCAAGGCAAGCCGGCCAGGCGCCTGAACTGGACGATGACCATCAATCCGCGCCTCGACACCAGCCCCGAAAACTATCACAAATGGGGTCCGGACCGGGCTACGGTGACGCCGGAGAATGTCGGCGACAAAGTGCATCTGCGCGTCGAGCTGCAGAGTTTTTGGCGCCTGCCGCGCTCGAACGGCATCGTCTTTCCGATCCGCTGCTATCTGATCAAGATGGATGAGCTGGTGACGCAACCAAAATGGGCCCGGCGCCTGCACCGTGTCATCCGCGACCTGCCCGACGAACTCGGCAACTACAAGGGCCTGACCCGATATAGGTCAACGTTGGTCGAGTGGCTGTCGAAGCTCGACGACGGCAGCCCGACGAGCCCTGGGTTCGGGCCGGATTGAGCGACGCCCGCGAAGCTGCCGATCTCCCCCTCGTGGGGGGAGATCGAGTCCCGCTCAACCCGCGCTCTGCGGATAGCAGATAATCGACAAATACCGCATCGGCAGTTTCGTCAGCTGTTCCGGCCCGTGCGGCGCGTCGGCGTCGAAGAACAGGCTGTCGCCGGGCTTCATCGGGTAGAGATTGCTGCCGTGCCGGTAAACGACCTCGCCCTCGAGCATATAGAGGAAT
>NZ_RZPL01001057.1:0-1307 GCF_004022805.1 Mesorhizobium sp. M7A.F.Ca.CA.002.04.1.1
TGCCGATCGTGATCGAATGACGCCCGGCAAGGTCATAGACCGCCTGCAGGTCGCGGGTGCGGATGCGATGCGCAACGGCGCCGATATGCGGATAGGTGGTGATGCCGCGGTCGAAGACCGGTCTGGCGCCGGGCTCCGCACCGTCACGGACTTCGCCGATCAACTCGATGCTGACCTCGATGGCGTTCTGGCCCTCATTGCTCCAGGCGCGGTCCGACTTGCCGATCGCGTAGACAAGGCCGACGGTTCGCGTCGATCCGAGATTGATGGAAATCATCTTGCCGACTGTCCACAGGCCGGTCACCGCGCCGTCGGCATCGTCCGCATAGGCGCTGATGGTGGCGCGAGCGCCGTCGCATTGCACGACATTGCCGAGGATGCGCTTGTCGTTCTGCTCGGTCTGGCGGCGCTCCTGCGAGGTCGGTTCCCCCACGGAGGCTTCGCGTTCGACATACATGGACAGGCCAATCCCCATTTCCCTGGAGAGTCGATCCTACCCGAATGGGGTTAAGGCCCGATGAGGTCGGATGGTGTAGAGAGCATTAAGGGGCCTGTGAAAATTGTCGCAAGGCGGCTCTTCTCCGGCGTCAATATTTCACTATAATAGACATATGGATGATATAGCGAACGAAATTTCCTCGACGATAGGCCGCAGGATACACGCCGAAAGGGTCATGCGTGACTGGTCCCTGGCCGAACTGGCGGAGCATTCCGGCGTCTCGAAGGCGATGCTCAGCACGATCGAGCGAGGCAAGACCAGCCCGACGGCGGCGCTTCTGGTGCGCATCGCGTCGGCCTTCGGCATGACGCTGTCGACCTTGATCGCGCGCGCCGAGCTGCAGGGCGGCGGGCTGCTGCGCGAGGCCGACCAGCCGGTATGGCGCGATCCCGATACCGGCTATGTCAGGCGGCATCTTTCGCCGGCTGGCGATATGCCGCTGGAACTGATCAAGGTGCATCTGCCGGCGGGCGCCAGGGTCAGTTTTCCGGCTGCTTCATACGCCTTCATCAAGCAGCAGATATGGCTGATTTCCGGGCGGCTCGAATTCATCGAAGGCGATATGGCGCACAAGCTCGAGCCCGGCGACTGCCTGGCGCTTGGGGCGCCGTCGGACTGCACCTTCCATGCCCTGGAGCCCGGCGCCGACTATCTGGTCGCCCTGGTCAGAGGCTGACACAATGGCAAAGAGACCAAAGCGCTCCCACAATGGGGGGCCGCCTCTCGATGAGTACAAGGGCCCGCCATGGGGCACGGGCGATCCCTATATCTTCCTGGCCTGGCAGGCAGCGCACGCCAAGGCGTGGAA
>NZ_RZPL01001058.1:0-1303 GCF_004022805.1 Mesorhizobium sp. M7A.F.Ca.CA.002.04.1.1
GGATAGCCAATGCCACCGACCATCCAGGATCCTGGTGGCCGCACTGGCAAGGCTGGATAGAGGCCAAGGACAACACCCGCGTGCCTGCCCGCAAACCGGGCAAGCATATGAAAACTTTGGGTGATGCTCCGGGCACCTATGTGAAGGTCCGTGTGTAACGGACTGTAATGTGTGGTGAGTTGACGGGCCGCCAAAAGCGGGCGAAATGGTGTCGTCAACCATCAAGCGGCCGTAATTCGGCAATCACTGCAAAAATACTTCCAGGCTTGCGGATTTGACACAGGTCTCGTTTCCGGATCGGAGACAAAGGTCACCTTGGCAGCGACGCATGCATGCCGCGCCAAGATATGCCGACCGGACATCGAGGGGGAATTTGACTTTGAAATCAGCAGGATGGAGCCTCGCAAAGGGAGAACGCCGCGCCATTGTGGCAGCGCTCTGCTCCTTGCTTCTGGCCTCCTGCACTTCGGCTGGCGACCCGGCAATGTCGGTCGGAATGCCCGGCTACAATGCCACCGCATCGGACGTAAACGCGGCCTCCAGCGGCAAGGCGATCGCCGCCTCCGATTCGTCTGATGTCACGACGGAGCAGACGACCGTGATGACGGCAAGCGACACGGCGCTGCCTGAAAAGGTCGCCTATGTGCCTGTGTCCAAACCGGGAGCTGCCTTTCCGCTGACCATGCCGGCGGGCGCCGAAACCATCGTTGGAAACACGCCGCAGTCGCTGACGCAGCAGGCACAGACCGCGCAGCAGACCGATGCGGTAGCCCAGCAGATTGCCGCGGCCGACGGCGACGTGGCGGCGCCGAAGCCCGCTGCCGCTCCGGCCATGAACAACCCGGTCTATGTGACGGCTGGCGAGATGCCGCAGGCCGAAGCACCAAAGAAGAAAGGCTTCCTCGCCTCGATGTTTGGCGCAACGCCAGCCTCGGCGACACCAGCCCCCCTCATCAGCAACGCCCGGACGGGCGAGCAGCCCCCGGCGCAGGCAAAAGCGACGCCAGCAGCGGCAAAACCGATCATCACGCTTGCCTCGGCCGATTCCACGGCCAAGCCGGTACAACTGGCTTCGCTCGGTGGCGATAGCGGTCACATCACCGGCAGCGATGCCCTGCCCGGCGTGCGCCAGACGGCCCTGTTCGAGATCAAGCGCAAGTCGGGCCTCGATGACGAAAGCGACGTCGACCTCAACGAGGATGAGGGGCCAGTGGGCGGCTCCTATCAGGTTGCGTCCGCCGCCGGCATGGCCCGGCTGGCGCCCAACGGGCTGCTCAAGCAGAACGAAAGCGTCGATGTGGCC
>NZ_RZPL01001059.1:0-1302 GCF_004022805.1 Mesorhizobium sp. M7A.F.Ca.CA.002.04.1.1
GGCGGGGGGGAGCCTAAAAAAAAAACCCCGCCTCTACGGCGGGTCGCTGGCGCAAGTCAGCACCATACCGAGAATCATAGCATAGCTGCCCTCACCAGGTCAAGAAAAAATTCCTATCGAGACTGGCCAGACGCGGCGGCGCCGTTCAGGTGGAGGACGCGTCCGCCGGCTTCTTCTCGGCGACCTCTTCCGCCGCGTCCTGCTTCTCGCGTGCCACGCGCTGCTTTTCCTGATCGCGCTCGATCAGCCGGGCAGCCCAGATGGAGACCTCGTAGAGAAGGATGGTCGGAATGGCGAGGCCGATCTGGCTCATCGGATCGGGCGGCGTCAGCACCGCCGCGACGACGAAGGCGATGACGATCGCCCATTTGCGCTTCTCGGCCAGCCCCTTGGACGACAGCATGCCGACGCGTGTCATCAGGCTGGTCACCACCGGCAGTTGGAACACCAGGCCGAAGGAGAAGATCAGCGTCATGATCAGGCTGAGATATTCCGACACCTTTGGCAGCAGTGAAATCTGCACCTGATCGTCGGTGCCGGCCTGCTGCATGGCGAGGAAGAACCACATCACCATCGGCGTGAAGAAGAAATAGACCAGCGACGCACCCATCAGGAACAGGATTGGCGACGCGATCAGGAACGGCAGGAAGGCGTTGCGCTCGTTCTTGTAGAGGCCGGGCGCGATGAATTTGTAGATCTGCGTGGCGATCAGCGGAAAGGCGATCACCATGCCGCCGAACATGGCGAGCTTGACCTGCGTGAAGAAGAATTCCTGCGGCGCCGTGTAGATCAGCTCGACCTTGTGCGGATCGAGGCCTGCCCACTGCGTCGCCCATTTGAACGGGACGACCAGAAGGTTGAACAGCTTCTTGGCGAAGAAGAAACAGACCAGGAAGGCAACGAAGAAACCGCCCAGCGACCAGATCAGCCGCCGGCGCAGCTCGATCAGATGCTCCATCAGCGGCGCCGACGATTTCTCGATCTCGTCCTTTTCGGTGTCCGAAACGCTCACTTGGCGGCTCCAGCCGTCTTCTTGGCCGCCGGCTTCTTGGCCGCAGCAGGTTTCGGTTCGATTTTCGCCCCCGTCTTGGTCGCTACGGTCTTGGACGCGATCACCTTGGCCGCAGCGGGCGTCTTGGCCCTGGGCGTTTCAGGCATTGCCGCCGTCACCGGCTTCGCTGGCACCTTGGGCGCAGGCGTGGCCTTAGCGGTGACCGTTTTTGCAGGAGCTTTAGCGCCATTTGCCGAAGCCTTTATAGCCGGCGTCGCCCTTGACGGTGCAGGCTTGGCTGCCTTCTTCGC
>NZ_RZPL01000105.1:0-10935 GCF_004022805.1 Mesorhizobium sp. M7A.F.Ca.CA.002.04.1.1
TCTCGAAGCCGAATTCATCGCCTGGGGCGCAACCGGCAGGAATGCTGGCTTCGTCGTGCCGAACTTCGCCAAGATGGACCCGGCCGACATACTGGCCCATCTCGGACCATCGCGTGGCGAAAGGCTGATCGATTTCGCCGCCGGCAGCGCCGACCTGGTTTTCCGCCTGATCCGGCAGCACGGCATCGACTGCGACGCCGTGCAGAACGGATGGATCCAGCCGGCGCATTCGCCTGCCGCCTTTGAAAAAGTCAAGTCACGTGCCGGGCAGTGGGCACAGCGTGGCCGGCCGGCAGTCACATTGGATCGGCAGGAAGTCGAAGCCCTGACAGGCGTGCCAGGCTATGTCGGCGGCTGGATGGACCGTTCCGGCGGCGTGCTCAATCCGGTCGCCTATGCGCGCGGATTGGCCGATGCGGCGGAGAAGGCCGGCGCAAAGATCTTCGAGCAGACGCGCGTCACCTCGGTTGATCGCATAGCCGATGGCTGGATGCTGAAAATGCCCTCTGGCTCGGTACGCGCGGGCAAGGTGCTGATCGCCACCAACGCCTATGGCTGGTCCCTCAATCCGTCGTTGCAGCGAACCTACTTCCCGCTGAAAGTCTTCCAGATCGCGACAGCGCCGCTACCTCGTGAAGTGCGCAACCGATTGCTTCCCGGCGGGCAAGGTGTCGGTGACACCAGACGCAATCTGTTCACCTTCCGCTTCGACGCCGAAAACCGGCTGATCAGCGGCGGCATGCATATCCTTGGCGCCGGTGCGGATACGCGCGTACCGCAGACGATCTGGCGAAGGCTCGGCCGGCATCTCGGTCTGCCCGACCTGCCGCCGCTTGCCTACAGCTGGTCGGGAATGGCAGCGGTCGAACCGGATTTCCTGCCGCACCTGATCGACCTCGGTCCGGGACTGATCGCCGGTCGCGCCTGCAACGGGCGCGGCATCGCCATGACGACGGCGATGGGCAAGGTTCTGGCCGACTGGGCCGCCGGCACCGACGCCCGCGACCTGCCGCTGCCCTTCGCGCCGCCGGCGCCAATACCGTTCCACGCCGTGCTGCGGCACGCGCCCAACATGCTGCTCGGCTGGAGCATGCTGCGCGACCGGCTGGACGGGACGAGCTAGGCCGACGGCTCCCTGGCAGCGTCAAGGTTTGCAGACAGCACAGCGGCCGCCACGGCGATGTCCTCTTCTATGAAAATCCGCACAGTGGGACCGCTGCGCTGCTCCAGTGCGGCGACGATCTTGCGATGCGCGTCGTTGGACTGCGGGATGTAGCGATCGGCCTGCATCAGCAGCTTGAGATAAGGCCCGACCCGCCCCCAGAGGTCGCGGATCATGTTCAAAAGGATCGGCGCGCCAGCATGCTGGTAGATGGCGAAGTGGAACGCCTCGTTCAATGAGAGATAGGCCCTGGCGTCGCCGGCCTCAATGGCACGCTGCATGCCGGCGAGCGTCGCCTGGATGTCAGCCAGCCCGCTTTCGCTCATCCTGGTCGCCGCCATCTCGCCCGCCAGTCCCTCGACGGCGATGCGGATGCGCGTCAGCTCCTCGAAGGCAGGCGCGGACAGCAACGGCACGATGACCGAGCGGTTGTTCTGCATCTCGAGCAGCCGCTCGGCGACAAGCCTCTGCAGCGCCTCGCGGATCGGTGTCGTCGAGATGCCGAACGTCTCGGCGAGCTTGCGGATGACCAGCGCCTGGCCCGGGCTGAAGCCGCCGGAAATCAGCTCCTGCTTGAGCGCGCCATAGGCGCGGTCATTCAGGGTCTGATGTTCGAGCTTCAGCATGCGCGGGCCGCTCCGATCACCAGTTCGACAGAGCGCGATCGAGCGTCTCGGCCAGTTGCTCGGCATTGTCCCTGGCAAAGGGCAGTGGCGGCCTGATCTTCAGCACATTGCCGCGCGGACCGCAGGACGAGATCAGCACGCCGTCCTCGCGCATGGCTTCGACGACCGCCGATGTCTTGGTGGCGGCCAGAGCCTCGTCGCCGTCCGCCGTCAGCTCGACGCCGAAATAGAGGCCGTTGTGCCTGACATCAGCGACCGCGCCGTGCCGGCCCTGCAGGGCGCGCAGCAGTTCACTCGTATAGGCGCCGACATTGCGCGCATTCTCGATCAGCCCCTCGCCTTCGATGACATCGAGAACGGCGAGGCCGACAGCGGCCGCGACCGGGTTGCCGCCGAAGGTGTTGAAGTAGCCGGTGTTCGAACCGAAGGAGGCGACAAGCTGCGGCCGCACGAGCACGGCGCCCATCGGGTGCCCATCGCCGATCGGCTTGCCCATCGAGACGATGTCAGGCTCGATGCCATAGTTTGCGAAGCCCCACATGCCCTGGCCAAGCCGGCCGAAGCCGGACTGGACCTCATCGGCGATGACGATGCCGCCGGCCTTTTTGACGTGATCCGCCGCTTCGCGCATCACCGCCGCATCGGGAAAGAAGATGCCGTCGCTGGAAAAGGCGGAGTCGAGAAGCAGCGCCGCCGGCTTGATGCCTTTTGCTCGCATGTCCTCTATGGCAGCGGCGACATTTCCGGCGAAATCATGCGCGGCCCGGCCATGGTCGCGGAACGTGTCCGGCGCTGCCACCGTGCGGTGGTGCGCTGGTACCCCCTTTGCCCCGACCGCCGCCGGCGACAGTTGCGCCGTCGCTATGGTGGCGCCGTGATAGGCGAAATCGGTGATGATCACCCCGGTGCCGCCGCTGGAATGCTGGGCAATGCGGATGGCAAGGTCGTTCGCCTCGCTGCCGGTGCAGGTGAACATCGCGTGGCCGAGATGGGCCGGAACGGTGCCGAGAAGCTTTTCCGCGTAATCGAGGATGATCTCGCTGAGATAGCGTGTGTGGGTGTTGAGCGTTGCGGCCTGCCCGGACAGTGCCTCGACGACGCGCGGATGGCAGTGGCCGACCGAGGCGACGTTGTTGTAGGCGTCGAGGAACTTGCGGCCCTGGGCATCGTAGAGCCACACACCGCTGCCGCGCACCAGATGAATAGGGTTGCGGTAGAAGGCGCGGTAGGTCGGCCCGAGCAGCCTGGCGCGGCGTTCGAGCAGCGCGCGCTCCGATGCAGCCGCGTCGGCATTTGCGGGATACGGCGAGGACTGGGGCACGAGCATCTACTCCGGATTGGAATGGTCGAGAAAATAGCGGCGGGCATCGGTGGACGACAGACCATCAAGCTTTTCAAGCGAAGCCCAGACCTCGGTGGCGAGGCGCAGCACGTAGTCGCGCTTGGCCGGGAAACGCTCGGCCTGCCAACTGGCGATGTTGACGATGAGCGCAAGTCGGGCACGGATCAGATCGAAGAGAATGCCAATCTCTTCCTCCTCCAGTGGTTGGAGCGACTGATAACCTGCGACAAAGCGCGCTGCCGGTGCCAGCGGATGGCCTTCCGCCGGCCAGCGGTAGACGGCGCCGATGGCGAGGTCGCAGATCAGCGGCGAATGGATCATGTCGCCGAAATCGAGAATGCCGCTCACGACCTCCGGCCGCGAAGCATCCATCACCACATTGTAGGAATTCATGTCGTTGTGGACGATCTGCGCGCGCAGGCTCGGGATGACCGGCGCAGCATGCTCCTCGAAGGAGTCGATCGCGCGCTCGACCATCGCCCGCCGACTCGGATCAGTGATGTGCGCCATCATCGGCCGTGTCTTGGCGACCTTGCGGATGTCCCAGAGCAGGTCGTTGCCGGCGGCCGGATGGAAGAAGCCGCGCAGCGCCCGGCTGAGGCGGGCGAGGAAGATGCCCAGATTGCGATCCTGCGCCTCGGAAGTCGGCGAGCGCGACAGCAACTGACCGGACAGATAGGTCACCAGCCGGATAATGCGCGGCGCCGATCCAGCGACGCTGACCGCGAACTGCGCTTCATCCTCGATGCTTTTGCGCACCGAGGGAACCGGCAAGGTGGGGTCGACCGCAAGGATGTGGTCGAGCGCCTTGTTCTGGAAGTCGGTGAAGCCAGCTTCTTCCGCCGGATGGGAGATCTTCAGGACGAACTCGCCCTCGCCGTCGGTCTGAATATGGAAATTGTGGTCGCGTTCGCCAGGCAGCGGACGCGCGGTGCCGGTCAGCCCGTAGTGCCGGCGCAGGATGGCGAGGGCGTCGGCCGTGGAGACACCCGGTGCGTCCTCGGCGAGTGTTTCGCCGAACGCATCGGGCACCGCCGCATTCATGGCTTAGCCTCGATAGGTTCGAGGCCACACCAGTCGGCGATGAACAGCGCGATCGTCTGGGTGACCTTGCGCACCGAGTCGAGATCGACGGCCTCGTCATAGCCATGCGGCATGCGGCAGATCGGGCCGTAGACGATCGCCGGCGTGTCGGCATAGAGGCCGAAGAAACGTGCATCGGTGGTCGCCGAGGTGACGTGTTCCGTCAGCGGCTCGCCCCACACGGCGGTATGGCTGCGGCGCAGCACCGCTTCCATCTCGTCGGCGCCCTCCAGCACATAGCCCTCGGCCATGAAGCCATTGTAGGTCATCTTGGGTGGTCGGTTGGCCAGGAACGGATCGGCGCGCGCCGCATCGGCAATGCAGGCCTCGAGCTCGGCCCTGGCGTCTTCGAGCCTCTGGCCGGGATAGGTGGCGACGCGCATCTCGAAGACACAGCGCGCCGGAACGCTCGATGTCCACTCGCCGCCTTCGATCTTGCCGAGGTTGAAGCGGATCGGATGCGGGTGATCATGGAAATGCGGATCATCGACCTTGCGCGCGTTCCAGACGATTTCGAGCTGCTTCAGCGCCTGGATGATGACGAAGGCTTTTTCAATGGCATTGGCGCCGGCCGAAAATGCACCCGACGCATGCTGCGGATCGCCGTCGACCTCGACCCTGAACCAGATCGGCCCGACCTGCGCCCGCATCAGCCGCGGCTCCAGCGGCTCGGGAATGAAGGCGGCGTCGGCGCGGTAGCCGCGCTGCAGGCATGCAAGCGCGCCATTGCCGGTGCATTCCTCCTCGACCACCGACTGGAGATACACGTTCGCGGCCGGCTGATAGCCAAGGCTACGCAAGGCGCTCAGCGCATAGAGGCAGGCGGACAGGCCGGCCTTCATGTCGCCGGCGCCGCGGCCATGCATCCAGCCATCCTCGATCGCCGGATCGTAGGGATCGCGGACCCAGCGGTCGAGCGGTCCGGTCGGAACGACATCGATATGGCCGTTGAGGATCAGCGAGCGGCCGGTCGCGTTTCGCGGCGTGTGGGTAGCAACGACGTTGAAGGCATCGTCGTAAGAGACCGCCACGGGGGAAAAACCCGGCAGGTCGCGAATCACGTCGACATCGACGCGCCACATGTCGACCGCGTAGCCATCCGCCTCGTAGGCGGCGGCCATAAACGACTGCGCGGGGTGTTCCTCGCCACGTTGGGAGGGAAAGCGCACGAGGTCTTGCAGAAACGCGACCTGTCGGGCGAAGCCATCATCGACTGCGCTCAGAATGGCCTCATCCGCAATCCGCTTAGGCATCATATTTCACTTTCATCTGGATGGTGTATCATATCTCATATGCCATTCCTGTGAAATGCAAGAGGCATGCGCGCCAAACTTTCAGTCCAGGACTTGCCGTTCGATGCTGCCATGGTCTTGGGGGAGTTGGCATCGGATGCAGCAAGCCGATACTGCTATCTCTGGAAGACATGACGAGGAATGCGTTGATCACAGAAGACACGATGCCCGCCGAAATCACCGATCTCGCCATTGGCTACCATCGCCTGCCGGCTGGCAAGCTTGCCAATGCGGTGACCTGGATGGAAGCGCGTACGCCGCAGCCGGATCTCGCGCGCCCTTTGGGCATGACACGGATCACGACGCCCGACTGCGTTTCCTACCGGGCGATCTTTCTCAAGATCGGCGCACCCTGGCTGTGGGACCGCGTTTCCGAAATGTCCGATGCCGAAATCACCGAGCATTTCGCCGACCCGCGCCAGCATCTCTACTACGGCCATGATGAAACCGGCGCGCATCTCGGCATGGTCGAGTTCTTCGCCGCCGACAATAACGAGATCGAGATCACCTATTTCGGCCTGTTCCCGTCCCTGACCGGCCGCGGTTTCGGCAAACGGCTGATGGCCGGGGCACTGGAGCTCGCATGGCGTCTCAACCCGAGCCGCATCTGGCTGCATACAAGCAGCTTCGATCATCACAGCGTCATCGGATTCTACAGCGCCTGCGGGTTCGTGCCCTTCGCTACCGGATTTGAGATCGTCGACGATCCCCGTATCAAGGGAACCTTGCCGCGCGATGCCGCACCGCAAATTCCGCTGATCGAAGCGGAGTGGAGCGGCTGCGGCGACTCTCCCCCAGAGAGCTACAGGCTGTGCGGACCTAGATGAGAACAGCTCCGCAATCCGTCAGCCAAGCGTCGCCGCACCATCGCCGATGGGTGCGCCGCGAGACCATTCTGTCGACGCTGGCGCGTCATATCGACACGCGCATCGTGCTGTTCGCCGCGCCCGCCGGCTTCGGCAAATCGACGACGATGGCGCAATGGGCTGCGGAAATCGCACGCCACGGCAGGCTGACGGCATGGCTGTCCTGCGAGGCGACGGACAATGATGAGGGCGCCTTCCTATCGCATCTGGTGGGCGCGCTGCGCCATCTGGTCCAGAGCCCGGCGGAACTCGACCTTGCCTTCCAGTCGAGCCCCATCCCGCAGCTCGATGTCGTGCTCGCGGCACTTGTGGCGGGTCTGGCGGCGCGCGAGGCCGACATCACCCTGTTCTTCGACGATTACCACGCCGTCGAGGCGCCGGCGGTGAAGCGGTTCATGGAGCGCCTGACCCGGCAGGCGCCGGAAAATGTTGCTTTCGTCATCGGCTCACGCAGCCTGCCCGACCTGCAGCTCGGCAAGCTCCGGGTGCTTGGCGACGTTTTCGAAATCGGCCCCGACGATCTGCGTTTCGCCTCATCCGAGGCCGAAGCTTTCTTCAACGACAAGCTGGGCCTGAGCGTCAGCAGCGGCACGGTGGAGACCTTGTGCTCGCGCACCGAAGGATGGGCCGCCGGCCTGCAACTGGCCTCTTTGTCACTGAGTGCCGCGCATGCACCGGAAACCGTCATCGGCAATTTTACCGGCGCCAACCGAAACGTCGCCGACTTCCTGATGGGCGAAGTGTTCCTGGAACTGCCGCCGGCGATCGCAAAATTCCTGCTCTACAGCTCGATCTTCGAACGCTTCAGCGCCGAGCCCTGCCGGGCGGTGATGCGCGCGGCCGACGCCGAAGCGGCGATCACCGAGATCGAGACGCGCAACCTGTTCCTGGTGCCGCTCGACGAAGAGCGGCGCTGGTTCCGCTACCATCATCTGTTCCGCGATTTCCTTAGCCGCGAAATGGAACGGCGCGAACCGGAGATGATCGCGCCGCTGCATCTGGCGGCTGCCGAATGGTTCGGCGAGCGCAAGATGCTGACAGAGGCGATCGGGCACGCGCTGGCCGCCGGCGACCAGGCCCGCGCGGCGGTGTTCGTGGAGAACAATGCGCTCGACCTCATCGCCCAGTGCCAGCTTCTCTACGTGCGCCAGCTGCTGGCACTGCTGCCGAGGAAGCTGATCGACCAGCGCATTCGGCTGCAGCTGGTCGTGCTGTGGTTGGCGGTGCACAGCAGCCAGCCGGAGATTGCCCAACAGACGCTGAGCAATGCGCGCAAGCTGGTCGAAGCCGGACCGACCGACAGCAACGACCCGGGCACGATGACCGGCACAACGATCGAGGCCGAGCTCGTGGTTCTCGCCGCCGCCGTTCACAGCACGCTGGAGCAGTTCGATCAGGCGCGCGCCACAGCCCTTGCGGCCCTGCGCGTCATCGCGCCCGATGCCTGGTTCATGGAGGGCGCGACCGCCAATGTCATTGGCTACAACCTCTATGCGCTGGGTGACCTCGACGGCGCACGCGCCGCCATCGATGCGGCACGCCGGGCGCATGAGCGAAGCGGCAGCCTGCTCGGCGTCACCATTGCCAATTGCTACATGGCCGTGATCGAGCGTTCGGCGGGCCGCTTGCCCGCCGCCGAGCGGCTGCTGCGCAACGCGATCATCGAGGCTCGGGCGCGGATCGGTGCAAACTCCTATGCCGAGGCCCTGGCCGGCACGCTGCTTGCGGAACTTGCCTATGAGACCAATGCGTCGGGCGAAGCGCTGACCCTGGTCGAGAATCTCGGACCGCAGATCGAGGGCGCGGCGGTCATCGTCTATCCCCTGGCCAGCGTGCCGACCTATGCCCGCGTGCTGCAGCTGACCGGTCGCACCGAAGCGGCACTGGATATGCTTGAGCGCGTCTATCAACGCGTACATGGCACGGTGTATCGCCGCCTGGCATCGATGATCGTGCATGACCGCATACGTGTGCTGCTCGACCAGAACCGTATTGCCGAGGCGCGTGCGCTGCTGGCCGAGCATCGGGGCGAAGGGACCGAGGCTTCGGTGGTCATCACTACCGCCAACGAGTTCGAGTTCTTTGCCGAGGGCCGCCTGCTGACGGCCGAGAAATCCTATGCCGCTGCCGCGGGGGTTTTCGACGCGCTGCTCGAGCGCACGAAAGACAGCGGGCGCATGCGCCGCCATATATTGGCGCTGATCCTGCGCGCCAAGGCGGCCAGCGCCTTCCACGACCAACGCGAGGCCGACCGCAATCTCCTCAATGCGTTGCGTCTCGCCCAACCCTCCGGCTTCATCCGCTCTTTCGTCGACGAGGGAAGGCCTGTTGTCGAAGGGTTGATGCGGCTGCGCGCGGCCCAGGCGAAGACCGATCCCGCACTGTCAGCCTATGCGTCGCGCATCATCGATGCCGCGCAGGCGATGCCTGTCGCGACGCGCAAGCTGGCCGCACCAGCCGCCGAGAAGGAACAGCTCACCCAGCGCGAGGCCGAACTGCTGCGCTATCTCACCGAGGGCATGTCCAACCGCGATATCGCCTTGGCGTTGTCGGTGAGCGAGACCACGGTGAAATGGCATCTGAAGAACATTTTCGGCAAGCTCGCGGTGACCAACCGGGTGCAGGCGGTGCGCGCCGCGCAAGGATCTGCAGGCGCCCATACCCCTCCGAAAGGAGGGGCATAGATAAGAGGCGCGACCCCACTTTCGGGTCGGGCCATCTGATCGTTAGCCTGCTAGCGTCACCTGGTTTTCAGAGGACGCTGCGCATGGCGACAGGCTACGTTTTTCACGAACAGCTGATGTGGCATGACACCGGCTCCAGCGCCGACATGATGCCGCCCGGCCGTTTCGTGGAACCCGGCCGGCATCTGGAATCCCCTGGCTCCAAGCGCCGGCTGAACAACCTCATCCAGGTCAGCGGCCTGTCGCGGCATCTGGTGCCGATCATCCCCGAGCCGGTCTCGGTCGACGACCTGTTGCGCGTGCACACGCAACGCCATGTCGACGATATTCGCATGCTCAGCGAACGCGGCTCCGGTTTCGCCGGGCCGCAGGCGCCGATCGGCCTCAACAGTTTTGACATCGCGCTGCTGTCGGCCGGGACCACCTATGCCGCGATGCGCGCCGTGCTGACCGGCCGCGTCGACAATGCCTATGCGCTGGCGCGGCCGCCGGGACACCATGCCGAGCCCGACCAGGCGATGGGCAACTGCCTGTTCTCCAACATTGGCGTCGCTGTCCGCCGGCTGCAGCATGAAGGCTTGCTCGGGCGCGCGGCGATAGTCGACTGGGATGTGCATCACGGCAACGGCACCGAGACGGTGTTCTATTCCGACCCGTCGGTTCTGACCATTTCCGTGCACCAGGACAATCTCTATCCGACCGGGCGCGGTGCGCTGGCCGACAACGGGAAAGATGCCGGCGAGGGCTTCAACATCAACATCCCGCTGCCGGCCGGCAGCGGCACCGGTGCTTATGAAGCGACTTTCGACCGCGTTGTCGCACCGGCACTGCGCGCCTACAGACCGGACCTCGTCATCGTCGCCTCCGGCTTCGATGCGTCCGGCTTCGATCCACTCGGCCGCATGATGCTCAACAGCGAATGCTTCAGGCGTCTCGCCGCGCGCATGGTTGCGCTGGCCGCCGAGACCTCGCAAGGGCGCCTGATGATGACCCATGAAGGCGGCTACTCCGAGGGCTATGTGCCGTTCTGCGGCCATGCCGTCATCGAGACGCTAGCCAATCACCGTACCGAAGTGGTCGACCCTTTGTCGGACCATATCGACGAATGGGCCGGGCAAGACCTGCAGCTTCATCAGGCCGCGGTGATCGATGCCGCCGAAGGCCTGCTCGCCGGCCTGCGCCAACGTCTCGCCAGTGCGGCTTGACGCGATGGATTTCGTCATCACCACGCTGCTCAATGCGCTGACGCTGATCAGTATCCTGATGCTGGTCGGGCTCGGGCTGGCGATCAGCTTCGGCCTGATGAACGTGACCAATTTGGCACATGGCGAGTTCGTCACCGTCGGCGCCTTCGCGGTCTATTTCGTCCAGAGCATGGGTGGCTCGTTCTGGCTAGGGCTGGCGGCTGCCCCCATCGCCGGCGCGGTGATCGGCTGCATCCTCGAATTCGCCATCATCCGCCATCTCTATTCCAGGCCGGTCTCAACTGTGCTTGCCACCTGGGGCGTCAGCCTGATCCTGCAGCAAGGGCTGGAACTGATCTTCGGTCTCGGCGCCAAGCCGGTGACGCCGCCTATCGAGGGCACGCTCGACCTCTTCTTCACCGTCTACCCGGCCTATCGGCTGATCCTGATCGGCATCGCCATGCTGACCTTGCTCGGCGTCATCCTGCTGATCAGCCGCACGTCCTTCGGTCTCGACATCCGCACCGTCATCCAGAACCGCGAAATGGCCGAGGGCGTCGGCATCAACACGCGGCGCACCTACGCCATCGCCTTCACCTTCGGCGCGGCCATCGCCGGGCTCGCCGGCGGACTGGTCGCGCCGCTGGCGATCGTGCTGCCGCAGATGGGGGTGAACTATCTCGCCAACGCCTTCTT